>NZ_LKCP01000085.1:0-89528 GCF_001518755.1 Bacillus sp. AM 13(2015)
CCTAAAACTGTTCTGATTGCCTCAGAGCCTGTTTTTCGAAAAAGCACCATATAATCAACTGGAAGCCCCTCCTAATATGGAGGGCTTCTTTTCTCTCTATATGAGTAAAAAATTTTACTTAATAAATTTAATAAAATATGTTTACTTTTTTTACTTAAGTTGATATTCTCACATTAAGAAAGCGTTTTCTTATCATCTGTGAAAAAAGAACGAGAGGGGATTACCAATGAAAAAGGGAAAATGGGCGACATTATCAGCAGTCGTTGGTACTGCTGTGCTTCTGCTTTCAGCATGCGGGCCAGGAGATGACAATTCAAGCGGGAGTCAGCCAGCATCTACAGGTACAAAGACCTTGCTAGTATGGGAGGATGTCAAAAAGTCTGATGGGATTCAAGACGCTGTAAAAGAATTCGAAAAACAAAACAATGTGAAAATCAAAGTGGTCGAAAAAGCGTATGCTGACCAAATCGAAGCTCTCCGCCTTGATGGAGCAGCCGGGACAGGCCCAGACGTCATCACAATGCCTCACGATCAAATTGGATCAGCTGTCACTGAGGGGCTGTTACAGGAAATCAAGCCTGATCAAAAAGTAATCGATTCCTTTACAGACGAATCCATTCAATCACAAACGGTAGACGGCAAGCTGTATGGCCTTCCGAAATCCGTTGAAACGACTGTGCTTTTCTATAACAAAGACCTTGTCAAAAAGGCACCAACTACACTTGATGACTGGTATGACCTTTCGAAAAAGCTGACAAAAGACGGGAAATACGGTTTTGTTGCGAAATGGGATGAAATTTACTATGCACAAAGTGTGTTAGGCGGATCAGGGGGCTATATTTTCAAACAGAAAAGCGATGGCTCCTATGATGTGAATGATATTGGCCTGAACAACAATGGCGCCATCGAAGGCGGAAAATACATTCAAAAATTCTTTAGCGAAGGACTTTTCCCGAAAGGTATCATTGGTGAACAAGGAATCAATGTCCTCAACTCCTTATTCACAGAGAAAAAGGCGGCAGCTGTCATTTCTGGTCCATGGTCATTTGGTCCATATAAAGAAGCTGGAATTGACTATGGCGTAACAGAGCTGCCAACACTCCCGAACGGAAAGCATATGAGTTCATTCTTAGGTGTAAAGAGCTACAACGTCTCCTCTTATTCTAAAAATAAAGACCTTGCTGAGAAATTTGTTGAGTTTATCACGAATGAAAAAAATTCGAAGAAGCGATTTGAAGTAACAGAGGAAATTCCACCAGTGAAAAAGCTGATGAAGGATCCAATTATTACTGAAAACGTCAATGCGGATGCTGTTTCAAAACAAACGAAATATGCCACACTGACACCGAATACCCCTGAAATGGCAGAGGTGTGGAAGCCGATTGACAGCGCATTAGGCCTCATTGCAACCGGACGAACAGATGTGAAAAAGGCATTTGATGATGCGGTCAATCAAATCGACTCTCAAATTAAAGCAAATCACTCCAAATAATTATCAAACACGGGTAGCCTTTAAGTCTATCAAGCTGCCCGTATTTGATCTAATTTCATGTGAAGTAGGTGTTAGACGTGACGGGTAACCTTGAACTAGACCGCACACACATAGTGGAATCAAAGACACACCGGAGACGGGCGCTAATGTTCTCCCTTATACCCGGGATGGGGCAGATATACAATAAACAGTACGGCAAAGGGGCACTTTTTTTCCTATTCGGCGTCTCTTTTATCATCGTATTTTATGATTTATTTAATATTGGCTTCTGGGGGCTGTTCACACTAGGTACGATGCTGCCTCGTGACAACTCTGTTTTCCTTTTGGCAAAAGGGATTATTGCACTGTTAACAGCTGGTTTTGGTATCGGCTTTTACGTACTCATGATGCGTGACGCTTTTATAAACGGAAAAAAACGTGATCAAGGGGTTCCGCTCCATTCCATTCGAGCTCAATATCATCAGCTTATCGACCAAGGCTTTCCTTACTTAATGAGCACTCCTGCTTTCTTTTTACTTCTATTCTCTGTTGTCTTTCCTATTATGTTCAGCTTTGCGCTGGCTTTTACGAACTACGATCTATACCACTCGCCTCCTGCAAATCTGATTGATTGGGTAGGGATCAAGAACTTTCAAAATATCTTTTCAATTGATATTTGGAGAGACACTTTCATTGATGTACTTGGCTGGACCGTCGTATGGACGTTGGCTGCGTCGACCCTTCAATGTGCCATTGGCATCTTTCTAGCGGTTCTGCTCAACCAGAAGGATTTAAAGGGAAAACGGTTTTTTAGAACGATTTTGATTCTTCCTTGGGCTGTTCCAGGTTTTGTGACCATTTTGGTGTTTGCCGGACTGTTCAACGATACATTTGGAGCCATTAACAACACACTTTTTGCATCGATTGGGATTGATCCAAAACCATGGCTGACAGATCCATTTTGGAGCAAAATCGCCCTCATTGCGATGCAGACTTGGCTTGGATTCCCTTTTGTTTTCATTATGACAACCGGTGTTTTACAGGCGATTCCAGAGGATCTATACGAAGCTGCGACCATTGATGGGGCAAACTTCTTTCAGAAATTCCGGTCCATCACGTTACCGCTTGTCCTTTATTCCATTGCGCCTATATTAATCACGCAATATACGTTTAACTTTAACAACTTTAATATCATCTATTTATTTAATGGCGGAGGACCACCTGTGGCTGGCTCAACTGCCGGGGGAACGGACATCTTGGTTTCTTGGATTTACAAACTCACGATGCAGTCTTCTCAATATGCACTTGCTGCCGCAGTCACGATCTTACTTTCAATCTTTGTCATCGCCATTGCACTCTGGCAGTTTAAGAGAACGAATTCATTCAAAGAGGAGGACATGATGTGATATGGGATCAAAACAAAATAAGCTCATTCGCCTGAGCATCACTTATTTTATCCTTTTCATTGCCTCCATTTGTATTCTATATCCACTGCTTTGGACGATCGGTGCTTCCTTTAATCCTGGGAACAGCCTGATGAGTACCAGTATGTTTCCGAAGGATCCAACGTTCAGCCATTTCACCGAGCTGTTCTTCGGTCAGGGGGCACTTTATGCAAAATGGTATTGGAACTCAATGAAGATCAGTATTGCCACTATGGTTTTAACGCTGATTCTTGTTAGTTTTACAGGCTATGCCTTTTCCAGATTCCGCTTCAAAGGACGTAAAAATGGGCTGATGCTCTTTTTGCTGCTGCAAATGATTCCTCAATTTTCAGCGCTGATTGCGATTTTTGTTCTTGCTCAAATGCTTGGACTCATTAATAGCCACCTTGCCCTGATTTTGATTTATGCAGGTGGACAAATTCCGATGAATACGTATTTAATGAAAGGCTATCTTGATGCGATTCCGAAGGATCTCGATGAATCAGCCAGAATGGATGGCGCAGGGCATTTCCGGATTTTCATCCAAATTATTATGCCGCTCGCTAAGCCCATCTTAGCCGTTGTCGCGATCAACTCATTTACAGGTCCACTGGGTGATTTCATCATTTCCAGTGTCATTGTCCGCTCACCCGAAATGTATACGCTCCCAATCGGTCTGTACAATCTTGTGTCAGATAAAATGGGTGCCAGCTACACGACCTTTGCAGCCGGGGCTTTACTCATTGCGATTCCAGTCGCTTTATTGTTCCTTGTTTTACAAAAACAATTTGTGTCCGGCCTCACACAAGGCGGGACAAAAGGATAAGGGGAGATTTGATGAAGAAATGGTTGCTTGTCACTGTTGCCTTTTTCTTTCTGATAGGGTTAGGTGTTTTGCCTGAAGCTAAGGCAGATGCGATTTCTGTTCAGCCGATCAATGGATTGCAAGGTGATTTCATCAAAGGAGCCGATATCTCTATGCTTGCAGAAGTAGAGAAAAGCGGTGGCAGATACTACAACCAGAACGGACAGCAGGTTGATCCGCTCAAGCTATTAAAGGATAAAGGCGTCAACTATGTGCGTATCAGACTGTGGAACCATCCATATGACAATCAAGGCCGTGCTTATAACGGCGGGACAAATGATCTCAATACAGCCATCGCTTTATCGAAACGTGCAAAAGCACAAAATATGAAAGTGCTGCTTGATTTTCACTACAGTGATTTCTGGACGGATCCGGGTAAACAATTCAAACCGAAAGCGTGGGCGTCCCTCTCACAAAGTGATTTAGAAAAAGCAGTCGGCACTTACACAGGCGATGTGCTCAAAGCGATGAGAGCGCAAAATGCCTTGCCGAATATGGTTCAGGTCGGGAATGAGTTGAACTCAGGTATGCTGTGGCCAAACGGAAAAAGCTGGGGTGAAGGCGGTGGTGAATTTGATCGGCTCGCTGCTTTGCTAAAAGCTGGCACAAATGCCGTCCGCTCTGTCGATTCAAACATCAAAATCATGCTTCACCTTGCACATGGCGGAGACAATGGTGCATCCCGCTGGTGGTTTGATGAAATCACAAAACGAGGCGTCTCATTCGATACAATCGGTTTATCTTATTACCCGTATTGGGACGGCGGCTTTAGCGGTCTTACGTCCAATATGAATGATATTAGTGCCCGCTATAACAAAGACGTCATCGTGGTGGAAACTGCTTACGGCTTTACGACAGCAAACGGTGACAACCTAGATAACTCATTTAATCAAGACTCTGTCAACACAGCCGGCTATCCAGCCTCACCTCAAGGCCAGGCATCTTTTATACGAGATCTATCCGAAAAGATTTCAAAAGTAAACAACAACCGCGGAAAAGGATTCTTTTATTGGGAGCCGCTTTGGATTCCAGCGAAAGGTGCTCCGTGGTCTAGTCAATACGGGCTCGCTTATATTCAAACCACCGGTACTGTCGGAAATGCGTGGGAAAATCAAGCGATGTTTGATTTCAACGGAAAAGCACTACCTTCTCTTGATGTATTTAAACAAATGACACCGTAACTAAAAGGATAGGACGTGACAAAATGGGAAAGCGTTACCCACTCGTTCACCCAAATGTGAAAGGCTTTTTGCATGGTGGCGATTACAATCCAGATCAATGGCTCCATATGCCAGAGATCATTGACGAAGATTTTCGATTAATGAAGCTTGCACACTGTCAAACATTCTCCATCAACATATTCGCATGGAGTAAGCTAGAGCCAAAAGAAGGTCAATATGACTTTGCTTGGCTGGATGACATTATGGACCGCTTGGCAGCGCAGGGGGCACACGCCATTCTCGCTACGCCAAGCGGGGCAAGACCTGCTTGGCTGTCGCAAACATATCCAGAAGTATTGCGCGTCGAAGCGAATCGTCAGCGTAACTTACATGGACTGCGCCATAATCATTGCTTCACCTCTCCGGTTTATCGAGAGAAAACGAACACACTCAACCGGCTGCTTGCGGAACGCTACAAGGATCATCCAGCACTGATCATGTGGCACATTTCAAATGAGTACGGCGGCGAGTGTCATTGCGATCTTTGCCAGGAAGCATTTCGAGACTATTTGAAGGACAAATACAATCATGATCTTGAGGCTTTGAATCAAGCATGGTGGACAGGATTTTGGAGCCACACGTATAGTGATTGGTCACAAATCGAGTCTCCCGCACCACACGGGGAGCACATGATTCACGGCATGAACCTGGATTGGAAACGCTTTGTCACAGCGCAAACGATTAATTTTTATCAAAATGAAATTGAACCGCTGCGGGAATTGACGCCTCATATCCCAGTAACCACGAACTTTATGGGTGACTATCCACATATGCGTCCATTCCTTGGGCTGGATTATCATCAATTTGCTAAAGAGGTCGATGTGATCTCATGGGATAGCTATCCTGCTTGGCATAGCGGCAGAGAAACAACGGCCGAATTAGCATCAAACGTCGCCTTTGTACATGATTTGTATCGTTCATTAAAGGACGGACAGCCGTTTCTCGTCATGGAGAGTACGCCGAGCCTTGTGAACTGGCATGAAGTCAACAAGGTCAAACATAAAGGCATGGCACACCTTTCTGCCATGCAGGCAATTGCCCACGGATCAGACTCCGTGCTTTATTTCCAGTGGCGGCAAGGTCGAGGCGCCTCTGAGAAATTCCACGGTGCCGTTGTCGATCATTCTGGCCATGAACATACGCGCGTGTTTCAAGAGGTAGCTGATCTAGGAAAACAACTGGAGCAGTTGCAGCCAATTGCGGGCACATCCGTTCAGCCAGAGGTTGCCATCATTTACGATTGGGAAAACCACTGGGCCATTGATGATGCGCAAGGCTTAAATAATACAAACAAACGATATGTAGAGGCTTGTCAAACTCACTATCGAAGCTTTTGGAAAAAAGGCATCCCTGTTGACATTGTCGGGATGGAAAAGGATTTCTCATCCTATCGTGTGCTCATTGGGCCAATGCTCTACATGATCAAACCAGGCGTTGCAGAAAAAATTGAAGCCTTTGTCAAAGAGGGCGGCATTTTTATCGCGACTTACTGGAGCGGCATGGTCGATGAAAATGATCTCTGTTTCCTCGGCGGTTTCCCTGGTCCTCTCCGCCATGTACTTGGCATTTGGGCAGAGGAAATCAACACATTGATGCCAGATGAACATGTGTTAATGACGACAGGAAATGGACGCACCTATCATGTCGGACAATATTGCGAATCCATACATCCTGAAACGGCCTCTGTGCTAGGGCATTTTGAGAATGGCTGCTACGAAGGACAGCCAGCCCTGACTGTCCGTTCATTAGAAAAAGGGAAGGCATACTATATGGCCTCAGAAAATGAACAGGCTTTTTATGATGAGTTTTACGAAGACCTTATCGCAGGCATTGGCATACAGCCCGTCCTATCCACTGCAATTCCAGAAGGAGTCAGTGTACAAAAACGAACAGACGGTACGCAGGACTATGTGTTTTTGATGAATTTTTCAGAAGAGCAGCAGAACATGTCACTAGATTCAGAGGCAAGCTATGAGAATATACTGACTGGCCAACAAGTGCCTGAGCAGCTTCAACTTGATCCTTACGAGTACGTCATCCTGAAAAAATAATTGAAAGAAGCGTCCATTTATTGGGCGCTTTTTGATTTTAATGAGTATATATACCCATATTTATCGCTGTGAATTTATTAGTTATTTTTTATCTAAATTTTTTTGCAATATTTGATGCCGCATTACGACTGGTCACTCCATCCTTTTTTACCATTGTATAGGTATGAAAGCGGTTGCTTCATACTCATAAATTTGATAATCTTTTTTTTCAATGCACCTATGGGAGTGCATTGGATGAAAAGAATAGATAAATGTAAACGGTTTATTTGCAGGGGGAGGGGCTTATGTTAACGTTTGTTGGATTGTTGATTATTTTAACGATTGTTGTGCTGCTGATTTGGGGGAAAGCAAGTCCAATTGTCGCCATGGTCATGGTGCCTTTAATAGGGGCACTCATCGCGGGATTTGGGATCAATGACATTCAAACCTTCTTTGAGGAAGGGATTATCAAAGTATTGCCGGTGGCGACCATGTTTATCTTCGCCATTTTATTTTTTGGCATTTTGCAAGATACAGGGTTCTTTGAACCTGTAATTAAAGCTTTAATCAAGCTGACAAAAGGAAATGTTGTCACAGTTGCAATGGGAACTGCTTTAATTGGGGTTATCGCACACTTAGACGGAGCAGGGGCTACGACCTTTTTATTAACTGTACCTGCACTGCTTCCGCTTTATAAAAAATTACATATGAGTCCTTATTTGCTGCTGTTATTAATCGGGACGAGTGCCGGATTAACCAATATGATTCCATGGGCCGGACCGACTGGACGGGCAGCAAGTGTCCTGAATATGGATCCCTCTGAACTCTGGGTGCCACTCATTCCAATTCAGCTCATTGGCGTTGTGCTCGTATTAGGGATGGCATTCATTTTAGGAAAAAGGGAAGAAAAACGAATTCGGGTGAAAATTGCTGCAAATGAAATAGCTGCGGTTCAACTAGAAGGCGCAGATTGGGATCGTGCAATTCAGTCTATTAGTGAAACGGGAGATGCCTCTTTAAAGCGTTATCATCTCATTTGGGTCAACCTTATCCTATTTGTATCTGTTGTCGTGCTTCTCGTGTTGAACGTGATTCCTGCTAGTTTTATGTTTATGATTGGCCTGTCACTGGCACTATTGATTAACTTTCCGAATGTGAATCTGCAGATGGAAAGGATTAAGGCACACGCACCTAGTGCGCTGATGATGGCGGCTGTCATTTTCTCCGCAGGGTCATTTTTAGGAATTCTTGAAGGCACGGGGATGCTGAAAGCCATTGCTGTGGACAGTATTCACATTTTACCAGCCTTCTTGCTGCCATTTTTACATATCATTGTTGGGCTGCTTGGGGTGCCGCTGGATATGCTGACAAGTACAGATGCCTATTATTACGCCCTTCTGCCAATTGTTGAATCCATTACATCTGAAGTTGGCGTACCAGGCACTTCTGCGGCATATGCCATGATGATTGGGAACATCATCGGAACCTTTGTCAGCCCGCTTGCTCCCGCTGTTTGGCTCGCTGTAGGTCTTGCAGGGGTTGATATGGGGAAACACATCCGGTACTCTTTCTTTTGGATGTGGGGATTCAGTATTATTCTTCTATTCGTGGCGATGCTGATTGGCATCATTTAAAAAGAAAGACATGCGCGGATATGCGCATGTCTTTTCTATCATTATGAAGGATATTCACTTGTGTGAATGTCTGTATTCGGCTTTCTAATAAGAGACATTAATCCAATGATAAACAATAGAACCATTGGAACGAATGCAAGGCCAACTGTTCCAATTAAAAGAGTCACAGCAGAAACCAAGAAAAGAATACCTGATAGCACGGCACGGCGGTCAGTTTTCAAGAAAATCACGCCAACAATCGACAGCACAGCCGCAATTGCGGAAACGACCATGAACTGAGTACCAAATGCATGAACCGAAGCCTGAAGCGTTTCGATCGGCAATGTTTCTCCTTCCTCTTTTAACACTTCATTGATTTCATCATAAAAAGATGGACCCACAGAAAGGATTAATGCCCCAAACCCAACACCAATGGCATTGAGGACAATACTAATAATCCCCATAATTTTTTCACCTTTACGTTTCATCATGTGTAAACCTCCTAAAAAGTTAAATTAACCTGTTTTCACTTCACGCTTTTGGAAGACAATTAAGGCAATGGCTAAGAAAATAGCCCAATAGATGACTAGGACGATTAATGAGAATCCTAGAGACATACCTTCGATAAAAGTAGGTGTGTCCGCGAAATATTGTGCAGGATCGTTGGCAAACAATAAGTATTTCGCCCAATCAAAGAAGAACATCAAAATGCTTGTGATGGATGCTCCAACAATATAAGCTAACACACTAATCGCAATAGAAAGGGCCTCACTTCTAAATACCGTTGAAATGGCAAAAGAAAGTGTTCCTAGTACAACAAACATAGCACAATGTGCCAAATAATATGACACCATATTTGTAAGCTGAGATTGTTCAATGACTTTACCATTTTGATAGGACAAATACACATAATCATGATTGAGTCCAAAGAAGATCGCACCTAGAATAAATGACAGGATAAATAGGACCGCGATCAGAAATAGAGAGTAAAGTTGAACGGTAAAGTATTTAGATAAAAGAATTTTCATTCTTGATGGTGGACGGATGAGTAATAATTTAATTGTACCATGCTTATATTCAGCCGAGACAATCGTCGCTGCAATGATAATCACAAATACACCGACCAGCTGAAGCAAATCAGCATTGATCTTCACATAAGTCCATGCATTTTTACCGAATTGATCTACAGGAGGTAAATTATGCTTGATTCGATACTCATTGATTGCTATTTCGCTTTCAAGGGATCTCTTATAAAATCCTATATTATCCTCTTTCAATTCTTCCTTATTTGCTTTATTGATCGCTTGCAGTTCAGTCTTCCAATCACCTGAAGCTTGATCTTTGTCATTTGTTTTCACTGCAAAGATCAGCGTGGCAACCATACCTAAAACAAGAAGCCCAACCATAATCCAAGTACCAACACGATAACTGATCTTCATCCACTCGTTTTGAATGAGGCGAATCATACGTCTGCCTCCTTTTTACCTGTTAAGCTTAAGAACTTATCTTCTAAGGTTTGTTTTTCGATTTTGATTTCGTACAAATGAATAGACGCGCTGCTCAAATGACGAATTAATTCTGGCATTTTTTCTTCTAGCATAGAGAAAAATAAGTACTGCTCTTCTTCTCTTACAGTGATGCCTTCCTCAAATGCACCAATTAGTTTCTGTGCTTCTTCAAGCTCCCCGGCTGCTACCTTCATTCGATAATTAACCAAATCATCCTGCTTCGTCTCAGCACGTTGATCCTCAATGGCAACTAGCTTTCCTGTTTGGATAATTGCAAAGCGATCACACATCAATTCCATCTCTGACATGAGGTGACTTGAAACAATAACAGCAAGCCCTTCTTCCTTTGCAAGCCTTCTCAAGTAATCTCGTATCATTCGAATCCCCTCAGGATCAAGTCCATTGGTTGGTTCATCTAAGATTAGCAGTTTCGGTCTATGTATGAGTGCCTGCGCAATGCCCAATCGCTGTTTCATTCCTAATGAAAATGTACTCACACGTTTATGTTTCACATGCTGTAAGCTGACTAGCTCTAACAGCTCATCAATGCGCGCTTCATCCACTTTCCCATTCATTCTGGCAAAGTGAACAAGATTTTGTCTTGCCGTTAAGTGATTATACATTTCTGGGTTTTCAATAATGGCACCGACATCTTGGATGGCATGCTGATAGGAGGTTTGAATACTATGACCATTAATCAGAATGTCACCAGATGTAATGGGAGAAAGACCGACCATCATACGAATGGTTGTTGTTTTCCCTGCACCATTTGGTCCTAAGAAGCCAAAGACTTCGCCCGCTTGGACAGAAAAGCTCAAGTCTTGAACAATCTTTTTCCCGCGAATATGCCTAGATACATTATGCAGTTCTAAAACGTTCGTCACGTTACCTCTCCTTCTTTGTCTAAGTATCATCTATCATTCTATTTCCTGATAAACACCATGATCCGTCAAAAATAGAAATACACTTCCATATGGTACAGCAATGCCCAAAAGTTGTGAAGGGGATTAGCCAAAATTTAGCGAATCATCTGCCTTTTTTAAGGTGGAGTTAAGAAAACTACGGATTTTTATGTGAAAAGAGGCTTGATTTTTTTAAAAATGAACCTTTTTCAACAGGTATATATGTATGGAATTTTGTTTGAGATTATTCCTTTCACCTATAAATAAAGAAAAGAGGCCTCTTACAGCCTCCTTTCATACATTATATCTTTTTCACAAACTCTGATTTTAATTTCATTGCGCCGAAGCTAGGAATTTTACAATCAATGTTATGATCGCCTTCCACTAAACGAATGCCTTTGACCTTCGTTCCTATTTTCAAAACGGATGATGAACCTTTTACTTTTAGGTCTTTAATGACAGAGACCGTGTCCCCATCACTTAACAGGTTCCCATTCGCATCTTTGACAACAAGCTGTTCCTCTGCCGCTTGTTCTTGTTCAAGTGACCATTCATGCGCACACTCAGGACAAACCAACAGACTGCCGTCCTCGTAAGTATAAGGTGAGCTGCACGAAGGACAATTCGGTAGATTAGACATTTTTGTTTCCTCCAACTTTCTACATCATTTATATCGATTTTACCACATTTCTATAGAAGGAATGTGATAGAAAAGGAAACATTTTTCATCGTTTACTTTTTTATTCCAAATTCTAACACAGCCGCGATATTCCGAGCTGTTCTCTCTACATGGAGATTCGCATCGTGTATCGCCTCAGAAAGAGAGGTAATACCTGGAACAATACTAAAAAGTGCATCAATTCCATGATCATGTACGACTGCACTGTCTTTTGAGAGAGAGCCTGCGATGGCAATCACGGGTAGATTATACTGCTTCGCTGCTTTGGCTACGCCGATTGGCGTTTTTCCATAAATGGTCTGCCGGTCAATTCGGCCTTCTCCCGTAATGACAAGGTCTGCCTCCTTGATGATGTCATCAAAATGAACAGCTTTCAGCACAATATCGATTCCTCTTTGCAAATCGGCTTTTAAAAAGCCTAATAAACTCGCACCAAGTCCCCCTGCAGCTCCTGCCCCTGCTGCATCTTCAAAGGATATATTGAACTGCTTTTCAGCTACTCGTGCAAAATGAGCTAGGTTCTTGTCTAACACTTGAACCATTTCTTCATCTGCTCCCTTTTGAGGGCCGAAAACGGCAGACGCTCCTCTCTCACCTGTTAAAGGATTATCCACATCACAAGCCGCCTCCAGCCGGACAGATTGCAGCCTTGGATCGAGTCCAGATAAATCAATTGAAGCTAATTGATGAAGTGCCCCGCCGCCTGACGTCAGTGCATGTCCTGTTTTATCAAGGAAAGCTGCACCTAATCCTTGCATCATTCCAACACCGCCATCATTTGTTGCACTTCCGCCAAGCCCAATGATCACATGCTTCGCTCCATTATCCAGCGCTGTAAGTATTAATTCACCAGTTCCTCTCGATGTCGTCCATAACGGATTACGTTTTTCTCGCGGAACAAGGTGTAATCCAGAGGCTGCAGCCATCTCTATGACAGCAGTCTGACTGTCTCCTAACATGCCAAAAAAAGCATCCACAGGCTCACCAAGCGGGCCCGTGACCACTTGATGAACAATATGCCCACCCGTCGCATCAACCAACGATTGAACAGTTCCCTCTCCTCCATCTGCCATTGGCAGTTTGATATACTCTGCGTTTGGTAAAATAGAACGAAATCCTCGTTCAATGGCACATGCTGTCTCATAAGCAGACAAACTTTCTTTAAATGAATCTGGTGCGATCACAATTTTCATCCTATCAGCCCCTCATTTCTTATCATGTCCTTTAGCCAAACAGGTGGAAAACGCCAAAAATAATGGTCGATACAACGGTTAATGTCAAACCGATTAACGATTCAAAAGGCATGAGCTTTAAACGCTCTTTAATATCCATTTGAACACTTCCTGCTGTTGCATGGAAAAAGCTCCCGTGCGGCATATGGTCAAGCACTGTTGCGCCAGCATGAATCATGGCTGCCCCTGAAAGAGCAGATACACCAAGCCCAATCAGTGTTCCGCTAAACACACCACTCGCTACCGCCGTGCCAGCTGTTGTCGAAGCAGTAGCGGCTGACATAAATATCCCTGAAGTTGGTGCAAGTAAATATGGAGGTAAACCCGATGCATCAAGTGCCTGAATAAACACATCTTTTAAGGAAGAATTCGATACGATTCCTGCTAATGTACCTGTCCCTAATAACATAATCGCGACACCTGACATTTTATGAAGCCCCGACATCGCATAATCATTGAGAAATTTCCCTTTTTTCATGAAAAGAGCGCCTACAATCCCTCCAATTGGTAAGGCGATCATTGGATCTATATTGATTTGAAAAAGCGGCCTTAAAGCCAACAATAAAATGGTAACCAGTGGACCAGCCAGTGCTTGAAAAAAAGCAGGTATTTGAACTTTACTTTGTCCGGTTTCCTCCTCAAGAACAGGTGTCCCTTTGTTTGCAAGCTTTTTAGCTAATACATATGTAACCGCCAGCCCGAACACAGCCGGAATGACACCTGCAGCCATCATTGAAGTCAGAGGTACACCAAAAGCATCTGAAGCGGCAATGGCATTCGGATTCGGTGACATGATATTTCCTGCCTTCCCGCCTCCAATCATAGCAAGGAGAATTCCCGTTTTTGAGAGCTTTGCGCGTTTAGCAATGGCTAGTGCGATGGGCGCTACCGTAATAACCGCAACATCTACAAACACGCCCACTGCTGTTAAAATCATCGTTGCAAGTGCGAGTGCTAATAGTGCCCTCGCCTCACCAAGCCTTCTCACGATGGCCTCAGCGATCGATAACGCTGCACCCGACTCAATGAGAACACCAGCCAGTACACCTGCCGCCATAATTCTAAGGACAGCTGGAATCATGTCCTTAGCACCTTCCATCATGACGTTGACGGTCTGAACAATATCTACACCGCCAACCAAGCCGCCTATAAATGCACCTGCCAGCATGCCATAAGCAGGAGATACTTTTTTTAGAATGAGAACAATTGCGATCACAAGCGCCGCCATAGCTCCCAAAGTACTTACCGTTACATCTCCACTCATCCTCAATCCCCCTAAAAATATCTTTCTCCAATTGTAAGCGTTTACCCAAAGGGATTGTGTTGTGAATCTGGATGAACTTTTTTCATCTATCACTCTACTCAATTGTGCATTTGCACAATCAAGATAATTGATTCATTAGCTGCGCCATATAAAGCTCGATTAACTGTTTTACATGACGAGGGTCTTTTCCAGTCAATTCTTGAATTTTGTCTAAACGATAACGCAATGTATTCCGATGAATAAATAAACGATCAACAATGCTCTGCAAATCACCGCCCTCTTCAATGTAAACCCTTAATGTATGGGCGAGCTCTGCTTCTTGTGTCAGCGGCTTGTAAAAGTCAGTCCATCGACTTTTCTTTTCAGCAATCCCCGCAATCATGAATAAGCTTTCCAGCTGATAAGACTCAAAGAAATACATACTTTCTTCCGGATCAAGAGCTTTCCCTAATCTCAGGGCTTCTCTCGCATGCTGAAAAGAAATTGGCAGCTGGCTGATGTCGTCAGCGACAGTCCCTATCCCCACTAGCACCTTGCCTCCTATTGCTCTTTGCATTGTTCTTTGCAGATGACCTGCCATCTGCTTTAATTGATGTTCAGGTATGGAATGACTTAAAAGAATCAATTCATGACAAAAGGTCATACCAAGTAAATCATCCGCCTTCTTATCATATTGAATCGCATGCATCAATTTATGAACAGCATCCTCTGAGGATGGAACTGGCTGAAAAACAATAGCCCTTCGGCGCTTGTCTAAATCCATTCCCAGCCAAGCAGCTCGATTTTTCAGCTGATGATCCCCAACATCAGAATATGAAATCAACTGATTGACAATTTCACTTTCTATTCGATGACGCCATTGAACCCGTTCGAGCAGAAAAGATTGCTCTAACACCAGTTCAGCTGCCATCTTCACCAGCTCGGCATGATGCCGAATATCCTCTGGCTCACCAGTAATCCCAATCACACCAACTACTTGTTCATGAAAGCAAATAGGCAGGTTGATCCCCGGTCTCACTCCTTCTAAGCGCAAGGAGGTCTCATGGTCAATTTCCACACTGTTCCCGCTTGTCAGCACAAGTCGTGCACCATCATGTTTCTGGCCAATCCTGTTTCTTTCACCAGAACCAATAATGACACCATCTGCATTCATCACATTGATGTTTTTATGTAAAATATGCATCGTACGTTCAACCATTTCTTGAGCCAATTCTCTGGTTAAAAATTGCATGAGTCATCTCTCCTGAAGGTGTTTTCATTCAATGTATCATAGTGTCTTTGAACAATAAATGCAAAGTGTTTAAAACCAGCCATTGACAAAGACACCCTAAAAAGTGTTTAATCAAAACAAAGACCGACCGACAGTCTAGTTAAAAGAAAGGATGGCTTTATGAGAACCGTTAAACATCCTGAGGAACGTAAAAATGACATATTAAACGCAGCAGAAGCGCTTTTTTCAACCAAAGGCTATCAGAAAACAACGATTATTGACATATTAAAAGCCGTTGGCATTGCAAAAGGCACCTTTTATTACTACTTTGCATCCAAAGAAGAAGTAATGGATGCCATTATTGACAGGATCATCAAAGAAGATATCATAGTGGCAAAGCGTATTGCGGCTGATCCAGACCTTCCAGTCGTTGACAAACTATTTCGTATCATCATGGCGCAATCACCTCAGCAAGGAAGCCATAAACAGGGGATGATCGATCAGTTCCATCAGCCTTCTAATGCAGAAATGCATCAAAAAAGCTTAATTAAAGCCATTAAAGAACTATCACCAGTGTTGGCAGATGTCATTCAGCAAGGTGTAGAGGAAGGGACATTCAAAACGAAGTATCCGCAAGAGACGGTTGAATTCCTTCTCGCTTCTGCACAGGTCATATTTGATGAAGGCCTGTTTCAATGGACAGCCGAAGAAAGTATACAACGCGCTTTAGCTTTTATTGATATACTCGAATCCTCATTGCATGCAGAAAAGGGTAGCTTTTCCTTCCTGCTGAAGCGATTATCTGGTGAGCAGGATGAAAATAATCAGTGATTGGTCACTTCAATACCAATCCTGCATACATTATAGACTGACGGTCGGTCTAAAAGGAGAGTGATATTTATGAATGTATTATTCAAAAGAGATTCATCTCACTTTATCTACCTCGTTCTCGGACAGATTATTTCCGTTTTCGGATCTTCTCTCATTCGATTTGTTCTATCTTTACATGTGCTTGATATGACACAACGAGTTGATTTATTTGCCTTACTTTTCGCTTTATCCAATATCCCGTTCCTTCTCTCCCCATTAGCTGGTGCAATCGCTGACCGGTTTAACAGAAGGAACTTGATGATTTTATTTGACGTCCTCGCCGGCATCATGATTCTTGCTTTTTATTTCTGGTTATTATCTGGAAATGATTCACTCTACATGATCGGAGCTGTCATGATACTTCTTGGTGTGATGAGTACGTTCTATGCACCTACTGTGATGTCCAGCATTCCACAGCTAGTGAAAGAAGATCAATTAGAACAAGCGAACGGCATCGTCAATGGCGTTCAGGCACTTTCAGGTGTTCTCGCACCTGTTATCGGTGGTGTTCTATACGGAATGATTGGAAGTCAATTCATTATAGGTGCCAGTGCCATCGTATTTTTCCTATCTGCGTGCATGCTCTTACGATTAAAAATACCCTTCTCCTCTAGTCCGCTGACAGATTCTATGGGCAAAGTGCTCATAAAAGATATGAAACAAGGATTTTCTTATATCGGCAGCCAGCCGTTTCTAAAAAGAACCATGCTGCTTGCTGCAATGTTAAATTTCATCCTTACACCATTTTTTATCGTAGGTGGCCCAATCATTTTAAGGGTCACAATGAAAACCAGTGACATCATGTATGGAGTAGGAATGGGCTTGATTGAGTTCGCTGTCATCGCAGGTGCTCTGCTAGTTGGACTTGTAGCGAAGCATTGGCGCATTCCTACTTTATATCGCTGGATGCTTGTCATCGCCATCATCCTGCTGCCTGTGGCGTTCTCAACATCGACTATGGCTCTACAATTTGGCACTTATCCAGCTTATTTTCTCTTTTTAGCAGGATGTCTTCCAATTGCTATGCTGCTTACAATGATCTCGGTCGTTGTGATATCACATATTCAAAAGAAAACTCCAAATCAGCAATTAGGAAAAGTGATGGCCAATCTAACAATGGTTTCTCAATGTGCAGTTCCGCTTGGTCAAATGATGTATGGGTTCTTGTTTAATACGTTTTCAGCCAACATGTATGTGACTGTGTTAATCGTCAGTGTTTTCATGTTTGCCCTAGCCTACCTAACAAAAAATATGCTTCAACATGAAGGGGAATCAGCCTCATGAGATTCGCCTTTATAAAGAAAGACTTAACCCGCCACCGTCTTATTTCAATTGGTTTAACTATTTGCATCATGATGACTTCATTTCTCGCAGCAAGTGCCGCTCAAATGACAGTACAGCTGAATGGATCCATTTCTGGCCTGCTCCATTCTGCTAAAGCGCCAGACTTTGTCCAAATGCATGACGGCGACCTAAATGAAAAAGACATTGAAGCATTTTCAAGTAAGCAGTCCATGGTAAAAGCTCATCAAATCGTCCCTATGATACCAATTGAACATGCAAACATCAGGTTCGGACATGAGCCTGCCAAAGCAGGTGTGATGGATCATTTATTTGTGAAGCAAAATCGCAATTTTGATTTTCTTTTAAATCAACAAAACGAGAAGCTCATTGTCAATAAAGGTGAAGTGGCTGTCCCAATTTATTTTCAACAAAAGTATCATCTCAACATAGGTGAAACATTACTGATTGAGAAAAGAGCTAATCAATTCACCTTTCGCATTAAAGCGTTCTTGCGAGATGCACAAATGAACCCCAGTCTAGTCAGTTCAAAAAGATTTCTTCTTCATAACGAGGATTGGGACGCAATAAATCAAGTGTTTCAACAAAAAGAGTACTTAATCGAATTTTTACTGCATGATGCCGCGCAGACAGATGCTTTTCAAGCAATCTATCAATCATCACAGATGCCACAACAAGGCCCAGCTGTCACACTGCCTTTGCTGCGCATGCTGAACGCATTGACAGATGGAATGGTGATTGCCATTCTTTTGCTTGTTTGCCTGCTGCTCATTAGTATAGCCCTTCTCTCACTCCATCTTGCTATGACGGCTTCTATAGAAGAAGATGAACGTGAAATTGGCATACTGAAGGTACTTGGGATTCCTTTAACAAAAATTAAGCAATTATACGTTGGAAAGTATGCCGTGCTTGCTTGTGCAGGATGTATAGCAGGCTATGTGTTAACACTTATATTTGGTGATATGTTTACGGCCAATATTCAGCAATACATGGGGAATCAGCCTTCTTTTGATCATTTGTTAATCCCGCTTTTTGTTTCTATTGTGACTGCAATGATCGTCATCTCTTGCAGCTATGCTGTCCTAAGAAAGTTTGGTCAAATATCAGCTGCTCAAGCCCTTCAAGGTGGTATCCATTCATCGAATCATAAGAAAAAAATACCTATGCACCTCAAGAAAAGCAGGTTCTTACCGATCCACATTTGGCTTGGTTTAAAAGACCTGATATCACGAAAGAAGTTGTACACAACGATTACTTGTATTATTGCACTTTGTACATTTTTAATGCTGATGCCTATTCAGCTATGGCATACCTTACAATCACCGAATTTCATCACCTACCTTGGCTCGGGTAAAAGTGACCTTCGAATTGATATACGCCAAGGAAATCAACTAACGAAAAATACAAACGAAATAGAATCAATGATTCGTGAAGATAGGAGCATTCAAACAGCAGCCATCTATGAGACTGCTTCTCTTCAGGCGAAATCAAAGGAGAATTCATTAGAAACGCTCTATTTAGAAACAGGTGAGCTCTCAGCATTTCCCCTCACCTATTTACAAGGCCGGCAGCCTTTAAAGAATGATGAAATTGCCTTATCCGTGTTAAATGCAGATTCACTTCAGAAAAAGATAGGAGAAAGAATCACTCTCGTAACTAACGGGCATGAAACCCAAAGAACGGTGACAGGTATTTATCAGGACGTCACCAATGGAGGCAAAACAGCAAAAGCAATATCACAGCCATTTCCTCAATCAGCTCTTTGGAAAACCATTCAAATCCAACTAAAACCAGGAGTAAATATTGCAGAGAAAAAGGCGATATTTGAAAAAAAGGTATCTCCTGCAAAAGTGACAGATATGAAAGAATACGTTCATCAAACGATCGGCAGCACAGCAGCTATCGTAAAAGTCGTTGCATTTTTTGCTACATTAGCTGCTTTTGGGACCGCCAGCTTAATGCTGTTCATGTTCTTGCACATGTTAAAAGCTAAAGATTCAAGCCGGAACAACATGTTAAGAACAATTGGGTTTTCTATAACAGATATAACAGCACAATATATAACAAGTTTTATCGTTGTTCTCTCTTTTGGTGCCTTTATTGGAACAATCGCGGTCAATACAATTGGTCCTGCTTTGATGAGTGTCGGTGGAGCTTCATTAGGGGCGTCGAGCCTTCAGTGGCTGTCATCGCAATGGGTGTCGGTTGTGTATCCACTCATACTATTTATTGTCAATTTAGCTTTGATCGCCTGGTTATTGAAGACGTTTTTTTCTAGCCAAACGACAAGGCATACACTTTAATAAGGAGTTGTTTCACATGGAACACTTGATTGAAACGAAGCGATTGTCATTGCATATCAATTCATTAAAAGGACAGAAACAAACGATTCTTAAGGATATTCATTTATCGATAAAGCGCGGGGAATTCGTGACCATTATGGGACCTTCTGGATGTGGAAAAACATCCTTACTTTATCAGCTTAGCGGCATAGAAACAGCTTCAACAGGAGAGATCAAATATAAAGGCCGAACACTATCAGAAATGACAGAAAAACAGTTAAGTGCTCTGCGCTTAACTGAGATGGGATTTGTCTTTCAGCACAGCCACTTATTAAAAAATCTTAATCTATTTGACAACATCATTGCAGCAGCTTATTTAGCAAAGAAAAAGCCAAGACAAAAAGTGAATGAACGAGCTCAATATTTAATGGAAAAACTTGAAATTGATCATTTGGCAAATAGATATTTGACAGAAGTATCGGGAGGACAGCTTCAAAGAGCCGCTATCTGCCGAGCGCTCATGAATGAACCAGACATACTTTTCGCTGATGAACCAACAGGTGCTCTTAATTCCAGTACAACAAAGGAAGTGATGAATATTTTTTCAAGAATCCACTCTGAAGGAGCAACACTGCTGCTTGTTACACATGACCCCAAGGTGGCTCTTCGTTCTGAAAGAATCATGTTTATGAATGACGGAGAAATGGCAGACAGTTTACAATTAGGAAGATATGATCGTTCAACTGCCGAGAACCGAGAAATGAGATTAAATCAATGGCTGCAAAATTTAGGTTTTTAATTTGAGTAAAATCAGGCAGGAAACTGCCTGTTCTACTTTTTCTGGCACTCAAACGAGTAATCCATAGACAAACTATTTGTTTCTAAGATGATTTTGCCGCCAGCTTGTTGACAAGATTCTGTCAGCAGCTCAATTTCTTTGCTATAGAAGTATCTCTTTGACATATATAGAGTCACTAAAACAAGTAAAAGAGTCGTGATAATGACTGTAATTTGTCTGTTTAAGCTTTGAAATCTTTTTTTCATTTCAACATCCTTTCTAAAAGGTCGTAGTTTGTGTTTAATACTTACTTTTGTCGTCATCTATCAGTTTCTTATTTCATGATCTAGCAACATCATACCTGATTTTCTTTCCTAGATCGACCTTCCATTTTCCCTCTGAAATAGCTAAAACTTCTTTATTCCAAATATACGAGTGATATTTTCGTTCATTATTATAAAACCCATTGTATATATCCCTTTTTTAGATTTCCAAAAAGAGATTTTATTCATTTGTGTTAACAAGCATTCTCCCTTACAATATCGTACATCACATGACCTTAGGTCCTTTTTATTACCCCTTGTCAATCGCCTTACCGAAACGATTATATTTTACCAAAAATTGTGATATCGTTTTTTATGAAACAGGTGAAAGGATCTTAAAGAGGTGAAATTTCCATGGCTATCATTTCTGCTGAACAGGTGGGGAATCGTTTAAATGATTGGAGAATTGCAATTCGCAAGCACGATGTACACAGTGCAAAAGCAATGTATACAGAATTAAAGGAATTACTTCAAAAAATGGAAAAGAATCAGGAGGTCTTGACCTATTACTCATTGCTAGAAGGCAAGTATAAGCTCATGTTATATGAACGGAGAGGTACGAAACTGAAGGAACAGCTAGAGCCAGATTGCCCCTCTAAAACAAACGACTTAATTGAATACTATTTTTACCTATACAAAGCCCTTTACGCGTCATATAAAAGAGACTATGCATCAGCCATTGGACTGTTTAAAATTGCCGAGAAAAAACTACAACACATTCCTGATGAAATAGAAGTAGCAGAATTCCATACGAAAATCGCCAACTTATATATGCTGCTTCGTCAAAGCCTAATTTCTCTACACTACATTCAGAATGCAATTGATATTTTCAAAAGCCATGAAGGATATGAAAGAAGACTAGCTGCCGCCTTTGTCATCGCCGCTGCTAATTATATGGACATTGGCGACTTTATAAGGGCAGAAAATTATTACAAAGAAGCATTACACATCGCAGACAGTCTCAATGATCATTTTCTAACATCACAGCTTTATCATAATATCAGTATTTTGTACGCCGAAGCTGGCGAATCAAAAAAATGTATCGATGCCCTAGAAAAGGCTCTTAGTGACGAAGACTATCTCTCATCGTGTTACTTCCATCACTCCATGTACATGTTAATGAAAGAGCTGCTCTCTATCGATGAAAGGACACAAGCTCTCTATTACTTCGAATTGGTTAACCAAAAACATGAATCAGAGAAATGCCCCATCTATACAGCAAAAATGAATTTGCTTTACCATCTATATTTCACTGAAGATATGGCTCAAAAAGCTCAAGCCTGTTTCGATGAAATCAGCATTCTTAAAAAATTAAAAGATGCTGAAGGAGTCTGTGAATTAAGTGCATTAGCAGCAAAACACTTTGAAGAGCTGGGAGCAATTCATCAAGCCTATCTCTTTTTAAAGGAAGCTGATCGCATGAAACATCCTATCATTGACTGGGGGAATTCTAATGAAAAAAATGAGTTTATTGATTATCACTTTGACCATCGTTGTTTTAGGACAAACAGGGACTTTCAATTCATTAAATGATGAAAATGGTACAACAGAACGACCTATCGGAACTTAATATAAACATTTGCCAAATAAAGAACCACTCGCCTCATCAAGGCAAGTGGTTCCACATTTATTTTAGTTGCTGATAAGAAATGAGGCGGTGTATATGTACCGCAAGATAAGTCAGCTCATCATTAGGAATGACGATACTATGCACCTGTTTAATATAGTCTTTGATCTTAAAAGCAACATCCATCGCTTGAGGATATAAATGTGCAATTTGTTCAAATAACTCATTTTCCTGATCTGATAATAATTTATCAGCATAAAACCTTTCTACAAAGAATTTCACATGTGTAATGAAACGACTATAATGAATATTCTCTTGATCCATTTTCATATTCAACGTATAGCGCACAAGATTAACAATACTTCCGATCATCTTGGCGTATTTCATACCATCTTTCGACTCGGACTCTTCACCTAATGCATTAATCAAGTGGAAGGCGATATTGGCAGCTTCTTCTTTTGGTAATTGTATGCCCAATGTGTCATTGACTAACTCAAGTGCGTAATTCCCTACTTCAAATTCTTCTGTATAGTAATTTTTGATTTCCCAATACACACGATTCGTAATATTAATATTCTTTTTATGACGTTCCACTGCAAAATTCAAATGATCCATTAAGGTAAAATAAACACCTGAATTTAAAGTTGAGTTTAAACGTTTTTCTGCATATTGGACGATTTGCTGAGTTAAATCGATAAACTCCTGAGCCATTGAATCTAACAATTGAAGAAATTCTTTTGCTCTCATGTTATCGACTGACATAAAGACTTGGTCCGCTTTTTTCTCTTCTATCATTTGACCTGGTTTCTGGCCATAGCCAATTCCTCGGCCGAACAAAACCATCTCCTGTTGGTTCTGATCTTCAGCCAGGACCACGCTCGAGTTTAAAACTTTTTTGATTTTAAACATCGTCATCACCTGTTTTCATGATTGTGGTGTTCAATCAAGCGATTCACCATTTGTCTCAATGACTTTTTGGTACCAATAAAATGAATCTTTTCGAGATCGTTTTAATGTCCCGTTCCCGTCATCATCTTGATCTACGTGAATGAAGCCGTACCGTTTTGACATTTGCGATGTACCTGCACTAATAATATCAATCGAGCCCCAGCTCGTATATCCAAAGAGGTCGACGCCCTCTTCAATGGCTTCTCTCATTTGACGGAAATGCTCCTTGAAATAGTTAATACGATAGTCGTCATGGATTGAGCCATCACTTTCAACTACATCCTTTGCACCCATGCCGTTCTCGACAATGATAAGAGGTTTTTGATAGCGATCATACAATTCGATCAAAGAAATTTTCAGACCAACCGGATCAATTTGCCAGCCCCAATCAGTTGAAGGAAGATAAGGGTTTTTGACTCCACGAATGGTATTCCCTTCTGTCTCTTCTAATCCTTCTTGGGCTGATTCCGTTAAAGACATATAGTAGCTAAATGAGATAAAATCTACTGTGTTTTCTTTTAAAATGGTAAGATCATCTGCTTCCATATGAATATGAATATCTTTTCTCTCAAGCATACGCTTGATAAGTGGCGGATACTCGCCAAACACCTGAACATCTGCATAGAAATAGTTTTCTAAGTTTTGTTTCAAAGCTTGTTCTACATCATTGGGGTGGCACGTATGCGGATACGTTGTCAATTTTGTCAGCATACATCCTACCTGACTGCCTGGGATGATACGATGGCAATCTGCTGTTACGAGAGCAGATGCGACAAATTGATGATGAAGTGCTTGGTACACCGTCTCTTCTACTTTTCCTTCTGGGCAGCGATCAGGAATAATTCCCGCTGTAATGAAAGAGTGGCGGTGAATACTATCAATTTCATTAAAGGTAAGCCAATATTTCACATCATCTTTATAACGTTCGAAACAAACATTGGCGAATTTCACAAAGAGGTCAATTACTTTTCTTTCAACCCAGCCGTTATATTTCACACTAAGGGCTAAAGGCATTTCATAATGAGAGAGAGTCACGATCGGTTCTATGTTGTGTTTTTTCATTTCTGCAAAGACACGATCGTAAAATTGCAGCCCTTTTTCATTCGGTTCCGCTTCTTCTCCAGTAGGGAAGATACGACTCCATGCAATAGAAATTCGAAGTGTTTGAAATCCCATTTCAGCAAAGAGAGCCAAATCCTCTTTATAGTGATGATAGAAATCGACACCTCTGCGTTTTGGGTATTTTTTATCGTCTGGATCTTTCATCGCACGATCTATATTTTCAGTGGTAACTGCAAGATGGCCTTCATAATCTTCTACACTCAAGTTGGAACGGTACATTGCAATATCTGCAACAGACGGCCCCTTTCCATCTATATTCCAGGCGCCTTCTGCCTGGTTAGCAGCAATGGCGCCGCCCCATAAAAATCCTTTTGGAAAACCTTTGATTTTTGTCATATGATTAGCCTCCTAATTGTGTAACAACCATCAATGTATCTTGACGATTGACCTCTTGTAATGGCTGTACCTTAATATCATATTGATCTGTATTTGTGACTACAGCAAGTGTTACTGGATCATATCCTGCTTCCATGATTTTTTCTAGATCAAATTCAATCAATAAATCACCCGCTTGAACACGATCTCCAGCCTGTACTTTTGGATGGAAATACTGCCCTTCCAACTGAACGGTGTCAATGCCGATGTGGAATAATACTTCAACTCCATGGTCCGTTTTCATACCAAGTGCATGGTTTGTTTCGAACAGCAAGGTTACCTCTCCATCTACAGGTGCATAAAGTGCTCCTTTTGAAGGTACAATGGCAATTCCTTCTCCCATGACCTTTGAAGAGAAAATATCATCTTTCACTTCGGATAGAGAGATCATTTGGCCAATCACAGGGCTCTTGAATGTTTCGCCTGCTCCAATTTTTTCAGCAAACCCAGCTTGATCCTTTGTCTTTTCTTCTACTGTTCGATCTTTACCTAATACAAAAGCAGCGATAAAGGCGACAATAAACGAAATGACCGCTCCAATGATAGCAAACATCAGATTTCGCGGTAGCTCATCTGATATAAACATCGACATGCTTGCTAAACCAGGACCAACAAGCACAAAGGCTTGTATACCAACTAATCCAATGAAAATTCCGCCAACAAACGAACCAATCATGACACTTCCTAGAACTCGCTTATTTTGCAGTGTCACACCATACAGCGCTGGCTCTGTGATGCCAAAAAAGGCTGATATCCCTGCCGAAATGGCTGTTGATCTAAGTACCTTGTCTTTTGTTCGAAGTGCCACAGCGAAACACGCTCCACTTTCCGCAATATTATGCGCAAGTGATGCCGGCAAATAAAGTGCTTCTTTCCCAAGGGTTCCCATCGTTGTGACTGCATAAGGAACCATTGCTTTATGCATGCCTGATGCCACCATGAATGGGAGGACCGCTGCTAAAATGGCGACAGCTACCCAGCCTACCGTATTAAACATCGAAAGAATAATAGATGAAAAACCTTGCCCCGCTGTAAAACCAATCGGTCCTAACAGAAGTAGCGTAACTGGTACAGTAATGACCAATGACATCATCGGAACGAAGAAAATCCGAATTGGTTTTGGTGAAAACCGTGTAAAGAATTTTTCCATTTGCGCGTAAAGCAATACAGAAAGGATGGCCGGAAACACTTGATACGCATAAGCTATATTTTTCACATCGAATGACAGTAATTGTGCACCTTCTGTAAGCATCGCCGTCATGTTCGGCAGAAGAAGCGCACCGACTGCTGATAGTGCGACCAGTGGGTTTACTTTTAGTTTATTCGCCGTCGTTACAGCAACTAGTAAAGGCAGAAAGTAAAGTGGTGCGTCACCTACCATGTTCAATATTTGATAGGTTTGTCCCTTTGCATCCATCCAGCCTAATAAAGAGAAAAGGAGAAGAAATGATTTTAAAATTCCTCCGCCTGCGATAGCTGGTACAAGCGGCTGGAAGACACCGACAATGAAATCTAACAGAACTGTGCCTGCTTTTCTTTTTTCATTTGGCTGATTGGATGGCACATTCTGGCTTGATGAGCTGCCGCCTATTAAACTTGTTACCTTTTGATACACTTCAATGACGTCATTCCCAATGACTACTTGGCATTGTCCTGTCATTCTAACAGCTATGACACCCGGTGTTTTTTCCAGTGCTGGTACATCTGCTTTTTTCTGATCAATTAGTGTGAAGCGAAGTCTTGTTGAACAATGTTCAAGGTGCGCAATGTTTTCTTTGCCGCCTACATGCTGTAAAACGTCTTTGGCAACTTGTGTGTAATTCATTTTTTCTCCCCCTTTTCTCATACACGAGACCTATATTTCGGCAATAAAAAAAGGACCTAAAACGACAAATAAAAGAAAAATTCATCGTTTTTAGATCCTGCCTGCATGACCAGTCACATGTCTAATTTATTCATATTGGATTTGTTTTTAGTATATATGCATTATATGAAAGCGTCAACATTTATTTTTCTAAAAATCATTAGGGTCTATATACCTAAAATACTTTTCTCTATTCACTTATAGGAAACCTCCTACTCTTTTGTTCCTTCTATCATCAATCAACAATATTTTTCTCTACAAAAAACCAGATAAGTTGATTCACTCATCTGGTTTAAATTCATCTATTTTTTCTTTTCTTCTGCCCTCTTTTTAAATGCTTTCGCTTGTTTTTCATACTCCTTTTTCGTGACAGCTTTTAACTCTACTGAATCGCCTGTCATGATATATGGTTTAGGAATTTCTTTATATTCCTTATCCGTGAAAACTTTTAACTCTACTGTACCGTCTGTCTTTTTAATTGGCAGCTTTACTGATTTTGCATCTCGATCAGTCGAACCTATAATGACACCATCTTCAATTATAGGATCATAGCTCATTTCGAAAAATCCTGCCCCATCAGTAAAGCCCCCGACCTCTATTTTCATTTCTTTATAGGGCTTACAACCTTCTTCAGAAACAGTTGTTATTAAAACTCCATTCTCAACATGCATGCTTTCCACTTGTAAAAATAGTTGTTTATCCTCTGCCGTATATAGAAAACCATATACTTTCGCCACTTTATCCCTGAAGTGTCTCATATTTTCATAATATCTAGTTTCTGATGAATCAACTAGATTTTGATGTCGATTTTGAATCTTTTTGTTGATACGTATCTAGCTTTTTTTGATTGATTGCTTTATAAATCGTGCTTTGCTTCTCGCCTTGTTTTTTCACAGAAAGGTTTTTCCCCGAAAAATGAACTTCGTATATGATCGTTTCTTTTCCTTTTTTCATTTGAAATTCATACCCATTTTCTTTTGAATGGCCGGTTATGACATATTGTTTTTTATATAATTGAGGGTCCCACCAAATTTCTTCTATATAGCTTTCATTCAAATGACCTGTTACTTTGCCTTTATTCTCAGATATCTCGAACCAGTTCAGTCTATCCTTAGTTTTATACGCAAATGCATAGGAATGATTCAATGAATTTTTTTGTGCGATTGCTTGATATGCTGTCCAGCCGACTCCACCCAAGATGAGTATGGCTAGGATAGACACGACCCAGATTTTCAATTTGCACATACGTACCTCCTCTAATATTTAATTTGAGAAATCAACATCAACAATATTTTACCATATATTCAACTAAATTCTTATTCACTTAAAAATAGATTCTAGAAAATTTAGATAAGTATTTTCTTAATAATATTTTACATCTATGCAAATAATATCCTTTTTTCATGGAGAATTCAGATATGTTATTAACCCTTATTCACCTGGTCCAATACGATCTATTTTTTCTTTTCTTCAGCCTGCTTTTTAAATGCTTCCGTTTGCTCTTGATATTCCTCTTTCGTGACAGCTTTAAATTCTATTGTACCGCCTGCCATTTTAAAGGGAAATCTAATTGATGTTGCGTCTCGGTCAGTTTCCCCTAAAATAAAACCCTTTTCAATTGCAGGATAAGTACTCAAATCAAACATTATCCCATCTGAAACACCCCCGGCTGTATGTTTCGTTTCTTTATAAGGTGCTCCACCATCTCCTGGGACCGTTCTCATCAGAAAAGAACCTGCCCATTCAGACTGCATATACATTCGTTTTACTTTTAGAAATAGCTGGTATGAACCATCCTCCGCCGTATACAGATAACCATAAGCGCCTGTTACTTTCTTAATGAAGTTTCTTACATAATCATGAAATCTATTTTCAGTGTCCTCCATCAGTTCTTCATATAGGTCATGAATGTCCTTTTGAACAGCACGTAGTTTTGTTTGATCAACTGCTTTGTATGTGATGCTTTGTTTTTCACCTTGTTTTCTCACAGAAAGATCTTTTTCAGCAAGGTGAACTTCATATGTGACCGTCTTTTTCCCTTGCTTCACTTGAAATTCGTAACCGTTTTCAATCGTTTTGCCGGTTAATTTATATTTGTTGATAAATAGATTAGGATCAAAATGCCTTTTTGGGTTTTCCTCCAAAATGGTTTCATTCAGATGACCTGTTACTTTCCCTTTTTTCTCCGTTACTTTGAACCAGTTCACATGATTCTTGGTCTTATATGCAAAGGCGTAAGATTGATTCAATACACTCTTTTTTGCATTTGCTTGATATGCTATCCAGCTGACAGCACCCATGATTAGTACCGCTAGAATTGCCACGATCCAGATTTTCGATCTATTCATACATACCTCCACCGACAGAATTTCATTTTTTCTATCAATATATGAGTGAGTCACCTCCTTTATCGAATTTATTTTTCAACAACCCCTTGTATCTGCCACTCCCCATCATATATTATATATCTAAATGATATATCTTTTAGATAGGTGTGCTGATATGAAAAAATACAATGATACGACGTATGCGATTTTAGGTATTTTAACGACAGATTGTAAGTCAGGGTACGAAGTGAAGCAATTAATTGATAGGAGCTTGCATCATTTTTGGAAAATCAGTTATGGACAAATTTATCCAGCTTTAAAGCTAATAGTCGAGGAAGGCCTTGCGGAGGTTTCACCTGCTGCTAGCTCTGGTCGCTCAGACAAGCGGGAATATCATTTGACTGAAAAAGGACTGGACACGTTAAGAGAATGGCTGGCGCAGCCGCTCGATCAGTTACCAACAGAGCGGAATGAGGTGTTATTAAAATTATTCTTCGGTCAATATCTTTCGTTTGAGAAAAAACTAGCGCTTTTACAGGATTATGAGAGGCAGCTCCGTATTCGTTATGAGACATATGTTGCGATTGAACAAAACATTCAAGAGCTGTACCCAGATGAAGCGGATGCGAAGTATTGGCTGTTTACTTTAGATTATGGGAAAAGAGTGGCTCAAGCTGGAATTGATTGGTGCGTGGAGACATTCCATTCGATGAAGAAGGAAGGGTAAATGAATGAAAAAAGACATACGTGCTGGCAGATTTACAACGGACAATTCTGATTCGATTGTGGTGTTCATTATCGGAATGAGGATCAACAAACGCTGGGCCATTCATCAATGGATGCCTGTGTTCATGGCGATGCCTGGCATGATCAAGGAGCTGTATACCCATCAAGAGGAGCTAGGGTTTCTTGGAACAGAGAATTACTTTGGATTACGCACGACAGCGATGATTCAATATTGGAAATCAACAGATGACCTCCTTGCCTATGCCAAGATGGAGAAGCATTTGGCTGCTTGGAAAAGATTTAACCAAATGGCACGAAATAATGATGCGGTCGGCATTTATCATGAAACATATCAAATTCAAGCCGGCTCGTATGAATCCATCTACGTGAACATGCCTTCCTACGGACTGAGCCAAGCGAGAGCGCCTATTCCAATTGATAAAGGAAAACAAACAGCGAAGGAACGGCTGAATACAACAAATTCCTAGAGAGCGATTCTCTAGGAATTTCTTTTTGCAACAGATACAAAATGCTTTAATATGCGGGCTGTTAATCCCCATATGGTGTAGTTTTCATAATCATAAAACCATTCCTCAATCGACCGGCTCCCCCAGCTGTATTTTTCACCATTCATGATTTTTTCATAAGGGAAGTCCTCTCCTGGTGTTGGCTGAACGGATACATGATGTAGGTACGGCTCATATTGGCTGAGCCATGATAGAGGCACGGTAAAGGTCTCTTCTACTTCTTCTTGATTATAGGAGTGTTTCACTTTTTGCTCATCAATGATACCGACATATGGGTATACGACGAAGGATGGAGAAGCGATATAAGGACTGAGCTGTCCAAGGACATCGACCGATTCTGGCGGAATGCCCAACTCTTCATGTGTTTCTCGCAGTGCAGCCTCCTGTGCTGTTTCGCTGCCGTCGAGCTTGCCCCCAGGAAAGCTAATATCCCCCGGCTGTTTTCTCATGGTGAGCGATCGTACCTCAAATAATATATGCCATTCTCCATTTACTTGTACTAAAGGGATCAGGACTGCTGCTTTGAACGCTGTCTCTTCTCCAATGAACAACGGTTGTGATTGATGTAAGTCATTTTTTAATTGATCAATGAACACGGCCATCACCTGTTTTCTGTTTCTCTTTCCTTTAGCGTATCATGGTTCACCTTTTCAATAAAGATGATCTTTCTGACAATTATTTTTATCAACTTGACAACTTTACTTGTCAAATTGAATATAATACTTTACAATCAAGGAAAGATTTCAATTAAAACTTGAGGTGACAGAATGAAAAATCGGTTAAAAGAGCTTCGTGCGCGTGATGGTTTAAACCAAACTGAGCTTGCGAAACGTGCAAAGGTCTCTCGTCAAACCATCAGCTTAATGGAACGTGATGAATTAATGCCGTCTCTCTTGCTCGCTGTTAAGCTTTCACGAATTTTTCAGGAACCCATTGAACGTATTTTTCTATTCGAGGAGGATGAACTATCATGAAAACTGTATACAAAATGCTCTTAGGTGCTCTCCTTGGCTTTCTCGGTGCTTACTGTCTGCTGGCAGCCGAATTTGAGTTGACACTTCTTGATATTGCATTTGAAGCGACTCTTGTCATCAGCGGAGTGACAATTTTATTGATTATTTATTGTTTTTCAGGGATTTCACGTATGAAAAAAAGAGTGTCTCTTTCGGTCTCTGGAGATGAGGAAGATGAACTGGAGGCAAAGCAATATCGGACCTTTACTGATTCGACATTAGCCAATACGGTGAGTACGATTTTGTCCATTATTGCCATCGGTATAACCATCGTCACCGAGCAGCCACTCTGGTTGATTCTGGTCAATGCTGCTTTATTTATCGTCACCATTATTAGTTCTTATGCAGCGATATCCGTCCTCAAACTTGTCTATCCTAATCGCAATCTACCAAATCCGTCCGACAAAGACTATAGTAAAAAGCTGCTCGCCATTTCAGACGAAGGGGAAAAGCATGTCATGCTTGGCGGACTGTTTCACACGTATCAAATGATGAATATCCTCTTGACCGGTGCCATGTTTATTTTGATTGTGTATTCCCTCGGAGCCAATCACTCTCAACTCTTCTCAATCGTGGTCATTGGGGTTGTTTTGATCATTTTGAATGCAAATTATGTGTTGAGGATTAGAAATCGTTAAATGATAAAAAGCACAGCTCTGTCAAAAGGCTGTGCTTTTTCCGTCCGTTACGATGCACGGCGTTTCTTTCGTGCATAAATCAAAAATAAGAAACCAAACCATACCGGTGTCAATAGCAGCGCAGGACGTGTTGCATCTGCGAAGAGCATGATCACGAGAATGGCAGCAAAGAGCGCAAGAACGCAAATATTCACAAAAGGTGTGAACGGTGCTTTAAAGGTAGATGCTGCATGCAGTTCAGGCCGTGTTTTTTTATATTTCAAATGACAAATTAAAATAATACTCCATACCCAAATGAAACAAATGGCACTGATCGTCGTAACAATCCCAAAGGCTTGTTCGGGAATCAGCTTGCTTAAAAGTGCACCGACCGATACTACAATCGTTGAAACGAATAGCGCATTACTCGGGACAGCGTGCTTGTTCAAACGTCCAAAGGAAGCTGGCCCCTGCTTTTGATGACTGAGATTATACAGAATACGGCTTGTCGAGAACATGCCGCTATTACAAGCTGATGCCGCAGACGTCAACACAACAAAATTGATAAGCCCCGCTGCTACTGGTATCCCAATGAGCCCAAAGGTTTTCACAAAAGGACTTTCTGATGCACTGAGCTCAGACCATGGGTTGATACATAGTAAAACAAAGATCGCACCCACATAGAAAAATAGAATTCTTAATGGAATCTTATTAATCGCAGAGGGAATGTTTTTTTGCGGATTGGCTGTTTCTGCTGCGGATACGCCAACCAGTTCAACTCCCACATACGCAAAAATCACCATCTGGAATGACAGCAAGAAGCCTGTGACACCATTTGGGAATAACCCGCCATGAGACCATAAATTCGTTACTGTCACCGGTCCGGCATCGGTTTGAAAACCAATGATTAAAAGAACAATTCCAACAGCGATCAGTAATAGAATCGTAATCACTTTAATAAGTGCAAACCAAAATTCCATTTCTCCGAAAAGCTTCACCGTTAATAGATTCAATCCTAGTAAAATCAACAAACAAATGATAGCAGGAATCCATTGCGGGATATTAAACCAATACTGCACATACACTCCGACCGCAATGACATCCGCCATCGCTGTCATAATCCAGCAAAACCAATATGTCCACCCTGTCACAAAAGATGCCCACGGGCCGAGATAGTCCTCTGCAATATCGGTTAATGACTGATAGCCCGCCTTCGATAAAAGCAATTCTCCAAGTGCCCTCATGACAAAAAAGATGGCCATTCCGACAATTAAATAAGCAAAAATGATTGATGGACCTGCCAATTGAATGGCTTTTCCAGAGCCTAAAAACAGCCCTGTTCCAATGGTTCCGCCAATGGCAATCAATTGCACATGACGGTTTGATAAATCTCGTTTTAATTCTTGTTGTGCCAATGCTAACACCCTCCTACGACACGATCTTATACTGAAATAATGAACTCTTTAAAAAGTCCATAAAAAAGAGATTGGATGCGCTCCAATCTCACGGTCATAAAAGAATAGCAAAATAGAGAAAAGTAATACACGGCATCATCCATGCATCACAAATACAATATTTCGTACTCTTCTGTCCTTTTGCCTGAGATTGTGAACCCTTCGGCGCCGCACACACATGCGGTCTCTCCAGAAGCTGCTCCTGCTATAGTGTGACCCACAGCAATCATAGCCTTCGTTATTTAATTAAAATGTTGCTATTTCTGAATAATTTTATATTTTACGCCTCAATCAGAAAGCTGTCAATGGTAATCTTTTATGATTTACAGTGATACCCATATGTCTTCACTTCATCAATCCCCCCTAATTCATGTATAATAAACCAAAAGATGTTCGGCTCGTCTGATGGAGAAATCCCTCTTGATCATGAACAAAGTTAGGCAATCCATTGAAGTTGGTGAAGATAAATGAAAAAAATGAACAAACAGCGTGTCACATTACAGGAAGTCGCCAAGCATGCCGGTGTCTCGACTTCAACGGCATCACTCGTTGTTCGAAACAATCCTAGAATCTCTGAAGCCACTCGAAACAAAGTACTGCAATCCATGGAAGACTTAGGATACGTATATGACCGCGTTGCTGCCAACATGCGGTCAAAAAGCTCAAATATCGTTGGTGTGATTGTCACAGATATTTCTAACACCTTTATTTCGGAATTTTTAATCGGCGTGCAAACCACGCTTGAATCACTAGGCTATACCGTTTTACTTGGTACAACCTTTGACAGTGTCGACAAACAGGAGCGGCTCATTTCCACCATGGTAGAGCACCGAGTGGGCGGAATTATTTTAAACCCAGCTTCGAAAAGCTCTGCTCGAACCGTCAAACAATTAAATCAAATTCGCACCCCAAAAGTACTTGCAAATCGTGAGTTATCAGATGTGCAATGTGATTATGTCGGTGTTGATTATGAACAAGGCACTTGGATGGCCATTCATCATCTTCTTCAGAAGGGGCATCGACGTATCGCCTTCTTAGGCGGCATCAAGACCTCATCGACTTGGATTGAGCGGATGAAAGGTTTCAAAAGAGCTCATGACGATGAAAACCTGACGATTGATGATTCCCTTATTATTGATATCGTACCTACTCGTGAAGGCGGGAAAGAAGCACTCGCTCAAGTGATGGATCAACCCGAGCCTCCTACCGCTATTTTTTGTTTTAGTGACTTAGTTGCATTTGGAGTCATGCAAGCACTGTCAGCACGGGGCATCCAGCCAGGTGAAGATATTGATGTGGTTGGATTCGATAATGTTCCTGAAGCGGAGATGTACCATCCGCCGCTCACCACTGTTTCTTCATTCCCCCGATCCATCGGGGCAAAAGCAGCGAACCTTTTATATCATAAAATGAACGATCAGGATGAAGAGCTGCAGAGATTGATTTTAAAGCCTCAACTTCATATTAGAGAAACCTCTCCATCATGATGAAAAGAGAATTGTGTGCAGCAATTCTCTTTTTTTATTGAACAAGTCAACTATTTCTTTGTTTCATTTTTCTTTTTTTAAATCACAAAGTCATAAACTTGACACATTTAAAATGCAGGAGTATATTTATCTCGTTGCTTCTTTTAGTATATCGTTATACCTATTTAGTCCTATCGTTATTTCTATCAAAAAACAGTTAAAAGTGATTTTTTATGATTCTGATCAAATCATGAAGTTTCACTTCCTAATCAAGGCTGTTATTATTTTTTACATTTTAGTAGAACGATGTACTTGATTGAAGAACAGATGTATATTCATTATTTTTCATCAATAAGGGGTGTTGTGATGGGCTTCATATTATTCATTTTGAAGGAAACAATAACAAAGGGTATACAAAGAATTTGACCTTAAAGGGGTTTCAAATATAGGAGTGGGAACATGAAAAATCCTTATATTAAATCGTCACTTGGCATGTATTTAAACTACTTCATGCTTGGCATGATCAATATTATTGTAGCTTCCAACATGGACAGCTTATCTGAGCGCTACCATGTAGATATTCCGAAAATCAGCTTGCTTGTATCGGCGATCGGAATTGGTAAACTCATTGCTCTCTTTTTCTCAGGTCGGTTAGCCGATAGCTGGGGACGTAAGCCTGTCATTATTACAGGAAATTTTCTTTACTTATTATTCTTAATCGGTATTCCAACGACAACGAGTTATACACTGGCATTTATCTTTGCGATTTCAGCAGGTATTGCCAACTCACTGCTTGATTCAGGAACCTACCCTGCTTTGACAGAGTCATTTCCGAAAAAAGCAAGTTCGGCTTCTGTTTTAGTAAAAGCGTCTGTATCCATTGGGGCGACTGTTCTTCCATTTATCTTGGCGTACCTAGTGGCACATGACATCTTCTGGGGCTGGGCGTTCTTTGGACTAGGGCTTCTTTATTTACTTGTAGGAATTTACTTAATCTTTATGCCATTTCCGAACCATAAGCAAGTTTCTTCACAAGACGCTCTTCCAGTACAAGACCAGCTGAAGGAAGAACCAAAAATGCTTGGCGAAGGCTTAGCTGTTGTACTGATGGGATTCACGTCGACTGCATTGTTTGTCGTATGGCAGACATGGCTTCCGCAGCTCGGGTTAAAATTAATCGGACTTGGCACAGGACAAGCCACACAGCTTCTATCTTATTTTAGTATTGGTGCACTCGTATCTGTTCTCTTGCTTTCGATCGTCTTAGATAAATTCATTTCACCAATTATGGTGGCAATCATTTATCCAATTGGTGCGTTCCTTGCGATGCTTTCATTATTCCAAATCGAAACGTACAGCATTGTCATTGTCAGCACATTTTTCTTAGGATTATTTACAGCAGGGATCTTCCAGCTTGCGATGAGTATCATGATGAAATTGTTCCCGACAAACAAAGCAACGGCTTCATCCTATGTCAACATTGCGGCAAGCTCAGCGTTTATTCTCGTGCCGCTCATTACAAGTGGGCTGGTCAGCACGTACGATATTAAAATGACGTTATTCTTCGATATGATCATTGCGGTTATTAGCGTATTACTAGCGGTCTTTGTTCTTGGACGCATGAAAAAATTATTTAGATAACTAAAGGAGATGTCAATCATGACAAACATACATGAACGAAATATTGATGGAAAAACAAAATTAGTCGGTCTTCTTGCTACACCAATCGGACACAGCCTTTCACCACGTATGCATAACCTTGGCTATACACTAACAGGTATCAACTATGCTTACCTCGCATTTGAAGTAGGGAATGATGAACTAGAAGCAGCCGTAAACGGTATGAAAGCAATGGGTGCAGCTGGATTTAACGTCTCTATGCCGAACAAAATGAAAGTACTAGATTACTTAGACGAACTAGATGATTCTGCAAGATATACACGTGCAAGTAACACTGTAGTAAACAAAGATGGTAAGCTCATCGGCTACAACACAGATGGTCTTGGATATGTGAGAAACTTGATTGAGCATGGCGTTGAATTAGCCGGCAAAAAAGTCACACTTGTTGGCTCTGGCGGCGCGGCAACTCCGATTGCGATTCAGCTTGCACAGTCCGGTATTCGTGAAATTAGTATTTTTGCTCGTAATGACCAATACTTTGTTCAAGCAGAAGAAAATGTAAATTACATCAACAACGAAATGAAATCTTTCGGTGTCAAAGCAAACATTTTCCCACTTGAAGACAAAGACGCGTTCCGCCGTGAAGTAGCAGAAAGTGCGATCCTGGCAAACGGGACAAGCCTTGGCATGAAACCACTAGATCAACTCAGCATTATCGATGATACACTTGATGTACTTCGTGAAGATTTGATCGTGACAGATGTCGTATACAACCCGCAAAAAACAAAGCTTCTTGCACAAGCACAGGAAGCTGGCGCCAAAACGATTAACGGTCTTGGAATGATGTTATGGCAAGGAGCACTTGCTTACAAACTCTTTACTGGTGAAGATATGCCAGTTGATCAAGTAAAACAAATTCTTTTTGAAAATGACCGTTTCTAAAACAAAAAAAAGACGACTTCCTAAGCGGAGGTCGTCTTTTTTTAATCATGTACCATAACTTGACGGTAGCGATACAGGATATACAGTGCGCCGATAATGGCCGCAACAGCCACCACTGCATCGAACATAAAGATTTGTAAAATGGACGCGTGACTCTGAATTAACCCTGTTACGACCGGGATGACGATAGCCGACACGCCGCCTGCTGTGGAGATAATCCCTGTCATCGTCCCTTTGTTTTTCCAGAAGAATTCAGCCATCACAGTTAACGTCAGCTGAAAAACTCCTGCTGTTGAAAACCCTAATACAAAAGCATTGACGGTTCCTATGACTGGCGATTTCACGACCAAGAGTACACAAATAGAAACAAGTGTAATGATTGGATAAATCAGCAGTACAGTGACCGGACGGACAAAACGGCGCAAAAGAAACGCGAGCAACACAACAGACAGCAGCCCGCCCATGCTATAGTAACTGAGCAGTTTCACAGCACTGCCCGATGCCATCCCCAAGATGGCCTCACCGTACGTAGGAAGCCAAATTTGCGGCAGCGCATACAGCCCATTTGATGTAAAGCTGATTAAAATGAGTGCGATCCCTTCCCTCCAAAATGTAGGCTCTGTCGAGAAGCGCGGAAGTCCATCATGCTCCGTTACCTGGACTTGCTCCACCTTGCGATGATTCGGAAATGGCAAGGTCCACAGCATCAAGACATTCACAAGATAGATCAGAGCAGGAACAAAAAATGAAATTCCATAAAACAAATCATGCTCTGCTAAAAAGTAAATCGCCAGTGGCAAAATGGTTGCCCCAATGGAGATAAAGGCCTTCACCATCACATTCGCAGATCCCGAGTTTTGCGGAAAAGCCTCCATTAACGCAGGATACGTTCCTGCATCCATTGCCGAATTCGCGACCCCTGCCAAAATCGCAAACGCAAACGCGATTTGATAATTCGGTGACAATGGGATTCCGATGAGGAACACCGCCATCAGCACACCAGAAACCAAAATGACCGGCTTTCGCCCAAAACGATCTGACAGTACGCCTGATAAACCATACGTGAGCACCCTGCCAATGCCAAGCGCCGAAATCATATAACTAATTCCCGCACTATTGGTATCTAATTGTTTGATTAAAAATGGCATATTTGAAGCCAAAATAATATTGACCATACCTAATAAAAAGTAATTAATATACAGACTAGAAGCCGTTCTCACATACGGATTCCTCATCCTGACACACCCCTCAACACCATCGCAATGAAGTGACAAATAATGGTTACGCTTACAAGATCTCATATGTGAGGAAGAACAGCTTTGCAGCCTTCACGTTCATACATCTCATCATGTCATGCAGCTCACAGCTTACACGCCCTTCATGTATCAAGCATTTCTTCAATTTTTCACTGCTCTTATTTTATACGAATGAGAAAGGTAAAGATAGTGAATTGCTTAAATTTGAGGGGAATTCACCGATCAAGCGTATGACACCATCGATCGAAAAAAGGAGTGGTTAGCTGCCACTCCTTAACTGATGTCTCATTTCTGTTCATCGTTCATTTTCAACCCATTTTGACGAATGACTTCTTGATACCAGTAAAAGCTTTTTTTAGGTGTTCGATTTAACGTTCCGTTTCCATCGTTATCTTGATCAACATGGATAAACCCATATCGCTTTTCCATTTCAGATGACGAGTAACTAATTAAATCAAGAATTCCCCAGCTGGTGTAACCTATTAATTCGACTCCATCCTCAATGGCTTCCAGCATCTGCTGGAAATGCTGCTCATGATAGCTAATCCGATAATCATCATTTATCTTTCCATCTTCCACCTTGTCGTATGCACCTAATCCATTCTCAACTATAAATAGTGGTAGTTGATAGCGATCGTATAAGTCATTTAAAGAGATACGAATTCCAATCGGGTCGATCTGCCAGCCCCATTCACTCACTTCTAAATATGGGTTTTTCACTCCACCTATTGTATTGCCGCTGACAGTTTCCATGCCTTCACTATTTTCAGTAGCAACCAAGGAATTGTAGTAACTGAATGAAATAAAATCAACCGTATGCACCTTTAATAATTCGTCATCTCCCAGCTGTTTCTCAATGTGAATATTTTTTTCTTTAAACAGTCGATTGATAAAACGCGGATACTCACCACGCACCTGTACATCTGTGAAAAACATATTAAACTGATTGTTCTTTGATGCCTTCAGAACATCCTTTGGATTACAAGAATACGGATATGTTGTTAATTTCGTCAGCATACACCCTATTTTTGCCCCTGGGATCATTTCATGACAATATTTAACGGCCAAAGCACTTGCAACAAATTGATGATGCAATGCTTGATAAACTGCCTGTTCTACATTGTCAAAGCGCTCTGAAACGATTCCACCACTTGTAAATGGATGTCGGACAATACTATCAATTTCATTGAAAGTCAGCCAATACTTGACTTTATCTTTATATCGATCAAATACAACTCGACTAAATTTCACAAAGAAATCAACGACAATGCGATGAGACCATCCTCCATATTGATTCACTAAGTATAGCGGCATTTCATAATGAGATAACGTAACGAGTGGTTCAATATCATGTTTCTTCATCTCATCGAATAGGCGGTCGTAAAATAATAATCCCGCTTCATTTGGCTCTTCTTCATCACCGTTTGGAAAAATACGTGTCCATGCAATCGAGACACGTAACGTCTTCAATCCCATTTCTTTGAACAGCGCCATATCTTCAGGATAACGATGATAAAAGTCTACACCTCTTCGTTTCGGATAACCTTCAGCGGTATCTGCACGCATCGCTTGCTGAATTTGTTCTTCATCCACTTTGTTGTGCTTTTTATAATCAGACTTACTGAGACCTTTTTTAAAGATCGCCACATCAGCAGTCGATAGCCCTTTTCCGTCTACATTCCATGCGCCTTCTGCTTGGTTTGCCGCGATGGCGCCTCCCCATAAAAATCCTTCTGGAAATTTCCTGATTTGATTAGACATGTTTCTTCCTCCTCAAGACTATGCGTTATTTCTTTGAACCACTCGATTGACATGAATAATTAAATACATTTTTTCGTCACTGGAAATCGTGTAATCCACACTTGTTTTAATATATTTCTCGATTTTCTCCACACATTTTACTTCTTCAGGATACTTCCTCATGATTTGATCAATTAGATCGTGATCATCTGTTTCAAGCATTTTGTTCTCCAGCAAACGCTGAACAAAGAACTGTAAATGTGTTAAAAACCTGGAGTAATTAATCGTATCTGTCGGAATGTCGATCTTATAATGCATTTTGATAATATTTAAAATGTCTTTGACCATATTAGTCATCATCACGATTTGATTTAAATTATCTTTGGTCTGCTGCGCATTTACTAGATGAAATGCAATATTCGCCGCTTCTTCTTCAGGCAGCTGAATGCCTAACTGTTTTTCAATCAGCTCTAGTGCATGCAGACCAATACTGAATTCTTCGGGGTAAAATTTCTTCACTTCCCACAGCAGGCGATTTTGTATCGTTAAATTTTCCTTAAAGCGCTTCGTAGCCATGAAAAGGTGATCGGTTAAAGAAATATAAAGATGCTCATTTAAGTGTGTAGATAAACGGCGCTTCGCATAGGATATAATCTCATCTGTCATGATTAAAAATTCCTCTGGGGTCTCCCTCATAAGCTCAGCTAAATCATTAGACGTGCTTTGATCTTCTAGCACATAGATCTTTTGAATATCAGACTCTTGAATAAGACTGCCTGGCTTATTTTTAAATCCAATCGCCTTACCCATTACGATGATTTCCTTACCGTCATCTCTTTTAGCGAGAACCACACTGGTATTCAGCACTTTTATAATTTCCATACCATATCACCTTCCTGGATACATTCAAAATCGATTTATAAGACCGTTAAAAGTGGCTGCTGATGACCAGAAACAGGATTCGTTTTTCCCTCTTGGGGTAAAATTTCTAAATAATCAGCTGTATTTGTAATAATGACTGGTGTTGTTGTATCATAGCCAGCCTTTTGTATATTCTGTTGATCAAATTCAATCAGAAGTTGACCTTGTTTCACTGTATCACCTTTTTGAACATGTGAAGTAAAATATTGTCCATTTAAGTTTACAGTATCAATACCAATATGAATCAGAACTTCCACACCAAGGTTGGATTTTAAACCAATGGCATGATTTGTATGGAAAATCATTTCTACTTGTCCATCAAAAGGAGCAAATACTTTCCCTTCACTAGGTTGAATTGCTGCCCCTTTCCCCATCACTTCTTCAGAGAATACTTTATCATTCACTCTGGCTAAAGGAATGATGTCTCCTTTCATCGGTGCATAAATGACTTCACGATTTCTTGTGCTTTCTGATGTGGTGACAGGCTCATTTTTCTTCTCGATGTTTTCAGTTTCTGCATCTTTAAAGCCGATGATGTAAACAGCAATAAACGCGATGACCGCTGCCATGACTGCACCAATAATAGCAAACGTAAAGTTTGAAGTCCCTTTTTCAATAAAGATTGGCATTGTTGCAATACCAGGTGAAACCATGACAAACGCCTTTAGCTTAATCAATCCAACAAAAATACCTGAAACCCCTGCTCCAATCATACATGCGAGTAATGTTTTCTTAAGTTTTAAATGAACGCCGTATAATGCAGGTTCTGTTATACCAAATAAAGCAGAAATTCCTCCGGACATTGCAATTTGTTTTAACTTAGGGTCTTTGGTTTTAAATGAAACAGCCAAAGCACCTCCACCTTGCGCAAAGTTCGCTGCTAGCATAGCCACTCCGATAAGAGCGTCGTATCCTGGTGAAGCAAGAGAGGCGATAACAACTGGATAGAACACCTTCTGCATCCCAAACATGACGATAAAAGGTAAGAAAACGGCTAAAATAGCAACAGCTGCCCATCCCGCAGTTTGCTGGATCCATAAGACCCCTGCAGCTAAGCCTGCACCAAGATACATACCGAGCGGCCCTAAAAACAGTAAACCAATCGGAGCGACAATAATCATCGTAATTAAAGGAACCATAAAGATTTTGACAGGTCCCGGTGATAATTTATCTGCCAGCTTTTCTACATATGACATCAGCCAGACAATGAGTATGATCGGAATAACCGATGCACCATAAGAAACAGCTTTTAGTGGGATGCCCGCAAAGACAACTGGATCACCACTGCTAAACAGGGCTGTTAAGTTCGGATGTAACAAAACTCCAGCCAAAGCCATTGATACCATAGGGTTTGTGCCAAATTTTTGTGAGCTTGTATAGGCTAACAAAATTGGCAAGAAGAAAAACGCTGCATCTGAGATGATTTTCAATACCAAATAGGTTTGGCTGTCTTCTTTCATCAAATTCAGCATCGGCAATAAAATTAATAGAGCCTTCAACATTCCTGCACCAGCGATCGCAGGGATGATCGGTGCAAAAATGCCAGTGATTAAATTGGCAAAACGATTGAAATATCCTTTCAAGCTATGATCTTTGTTCTGTACAATCTGTCCGCTTGCTTCCGGATTTTGATCAATCAGTTTTGCAAACTCTTTATAAACATAACCCACATCATTTCCAATAATAATTTGATACTGACCTGCTGTATCTGCTACTTGAATGACGCCATCAAGACGGCTAATTTCTTCAGAGTTTGCGCGTGAAGAATCTTTTAAAGTCAGCCTTAATCTCGTCATACAGTGGATGGCATTTTGAACATTTTCGCTTCCGCCAATATGTTTTAGAATGTCTTGAGCTAAGTCTTTATGATTCATTAAAGTCACCGCTTTCATTTTTGATTATAGGCGCTCAGGCAACAAAAAAAGACCTGGATTGGGTGGGAATATACAAATACAGATATCCCATCCAATCTAGGTCTTGCCTGCCGAACAGTAACACGCCTTATTGAATGTACGCATTATTCTATTTTTAAATTTTCATCGTTTCATGAAACCGCTTTTAACATGTTAATATCTTTATAGTAATTAATTATCTTCACAAAAGCAATGTTTTTCTTACAAATCAAATCATAAATTTATTAAATATAGATCAAAGAGCACTAATATATCATCTAATCGTACCTTTTTAGGATTCATATTGAAGGCGAGAGGTATTGTTTTAACTAGAACAGTCAGGTGTTACATTTTTTCAGAATCCAATAAGATTTACACACTTATATTTTATCTTTTGAAATTTCTTCCTTCCATTATCACACAATCAATTAAAGTACGATCCCTTTTATTTAATTACCCTTGAAACCAAAATGAATTTTTATTTCCTTAATGAAAAAACCTTGAAAGGATATTATCCGTCAAGGTTTTTTGGAGTACTAAGATTCAAAAGCCGTTTTTTCTGGAAATATGCCACCTTCTCTTACAAGGCATACTGCCAACCTTTGAGCCGCTCGATCAAAATAAAACTCATTAGGAATATTTTGATCTGGTAAGCTCTCTAACTCTCTAAACTTCCTAGTTATTTTACTTAACTCTATTTTACCCATTATCTCTTCATTAGGTCCAAATTTGTAAACTACAGTCTCTTCATCCTCATATTCCTTTAATAATAAAACATAAGAAGCCAATTTTATTCCTCCTTTGGTGGATACCAAGGACGCCCAGATTCAACTGTTTTATCATGTGCGGTCCTGTAATCTGTCTTGAATATCCCTTCAAACTTTGATTCAAAAAGTTCGTGATTTAATAAGTCAATATCATTTTTTTTATAAGTACCTTTTTGTAACCTGTCCCAGGCTTGTGCAATTTGATAATCTGAGTCAAAACGCCCAACCCCATGTTCTTTTATATGTTCTTTTATAAATAAATGCTCCTTTATTCTTTGTATCCTGTGTTCGGGCATTCCGGTATTCTTAGATATAGGCTTTATATCAGCTTTTGTCTTTCTAAAAGACTCATACATTTCTTCTGCTTTATCAAGTTGTTTTAGATATGCATCTATTGAAAGTTCCCTACCACCTGTTTGAACTCTATCAGCACTCTTAAATCCTATTTTACCATTAAATCCTTTTGTTCCAAACGGCAAAAGCATTCCAAGTGCCGCGTTCATACTCGCTTCCTGCTGTTCTTTCGAGACCTTATTTCCAAACATATCGCGGCCTGTGATTGCTTCGCTGAAGCCGTTGGTCGCGGTGAGACCATATAAACCTTTTTGAGATGTTTTCAGGGCGTCAAAGGATTTTTGTGATGTCTTGTAGATGTCGACTGCTCTGACTGCGGCTGATGTGGCTTGGGTGGTTTTATAGACAGCCTTTCCGCCTTTGAAAATGCGTCCTGCCCAGCCAACGATTGGGATGTAACCGGCTGCTGCCATGCCTCCTGCCGCGACTCGCTGACCTGCGGTGAGTTCCTCGCCTGTGATCGGATCAACACCTGTTGCGGCACGTTTTGCATCGTTCACACCTGTCAGTTCATTGACGATATTTCCACCGTAATCGAGCGCTTTTTCATACCAAGGACGGTTGGCGAGGGCTTCTTGTTCTTTTGCGATCTCTCGGGCTTCTTCTTGTTCTTTTTTGATTTTCAGATATTCAGAAGTTTGCTTTTCAATATCGCTTTTTGCCTTGTAGATTTCGCTATTGTGATACGCTTTCTTGTCAAAATTCATAGGCGAAATCGCTTTTCCATCATTTGTCGCATTCATCATTTCAGCGTACAATGCCATTGTAGCTTGCTGCTCTGTCTCTGACAAAGCATATTCATCTTTTAAATTTTGATCAAGCTCTCTTAAATCTTTGACTGTCTTTTTTCGTTCATCTTCCGCATCTTCTATTTTTTCATCAAAGGTTTGACTATCAAATACTTCTAGAGAAATGAGATCATCAATGTCTTGAAAAATCGTTTTGAGTGCCTTTTTTTGATCCTTTACAATGCTTTTGGCATTCTTGATGCCCATATGTACTGCGTTGTCTAAAAAGTGTTCCTCTACAAAGGTATCGCCGCCAAAGCTCGTATCATCAAGTGTCCCAGAAACACCGTCATGAAAGGCTTTTTGCTTATCAATGAAGCTGATAAACATGTCTACATTTCCGGAGAGCTCTTTATAAAAGCTTTTAATGTTATCGGCACCTTTCCCAGTAAAATCATCACCAAGATTGGCAACACCTTGTAATGCCTTTTTTAAATCTACCATTTGTTCACGGAGTTCCTGATAGTGTTTTGCCCTTGTGTCCATGGCACTTGTTAGTGCTTTTGCATCAAGTATCTTGCCCAGAAGAATTCACTCCCTCCCATTCTTTGACAAGGCCAATTTTACCAATACAAAGTTTATCATTAAATAGGCATTAAGATACAAAAACAATACTGATTATGTAAATGAACATTGTTTCAATTGAAAAGCAAACTATAGAATTCATTAGCTCCACTTTTGTCATAACAATTATAATGTAGTTTTTAGAACAATCTTTTAAATAGAACATTTTTTTGAGCTACTCCATTATAAAAAAGAGTTATAGAGCACTTTTATGGTAAGGAAGATGTCACTAGTCGAGGCAATCACTTAGAAAAAGCACACCCGCATTAGTGTACTTTTTACGATTTAGACTTAAGCAATTGAAGTTCTTGCTCCATGATATCTGCTGCTTCAGTTATAAATTGAATAATTAAGTCTAATTCTTCTGGTTTGTATTCATTTGTGAGTTCCTTCGTTGATGTTGATAAGGATCGAAAGAGTTCTTTCACCTGTGATTTCCCTGCCGTTAATGGAACGATGATAACTCTTCGTTTGTCTTTTGGGTCCTTTGCTCTTTTGGCGTAGCCCGCTTTTTCAAGCCGGTCAATGAGAGCTGTGACTGCACCAGAGCTAAGACCTGTTTTTTCACTTAGTTCTCCTGCTGTAAGGGGGCCGAGTTCATTTAATAAATCAGCTGATTTGAGATCTGTTGGAAAAAGGCCTAGTGATTGGGCGGCCGCTTGGTGGAATAAAACGGTTCGTGTGGCGAGGCGCCTCATTGTATGGATGATCTGGGTTGCTCTGTCTTCAGCCTCGTTCTTTATTGACAACTTGTTCTCCTCCCTTTAAAATCAATTTATCTTGATCATCAAGATAAATGTTCTCTTACTTTATGGTTAAGTTGATCATAGCAAAAATAATGAGAGAACGTAAGCAGGAGGTAAATGAAATGAATCATGTGGATAAAGGCAAGGCATCCACTCGCTTTGTTGTCATCGGTTTGCTGTTAGGGATTTTTATGGCAGCGATGGACAATACCATTGTTGCAACAGCGATGGGAAGTATCGTAGCAGATTTGGGCAGTTTTGATAAATTTGCTTGGGTGACGGCTTCTTATATGGTGGCAGTAATGGCTGGAATGCCGATTTACGGAAAGCTTTCTGATATGTATGGTCGAAAGCGTTTTTTTCTGTTTGGACTTATTTTCTTTTTAATTGGATCAGCGCTGTGCGGTATCGCACAAACGATGGATCAGCTCATTATTTACCGAGCCATTCAAGGGCTTGGAGGCGGTGCACTTCTTCCGATCGCATTTACGATTATCTTTGACATCTTCCCCCCTGAAAAGCGCGGAAAAATGTCTGGTATGTTTGGCGCAGTCTTTGGTTTATCAAGTGTACTCGGACCGCTCTTAGGTGCTATTATTACGGATTCGATCGGCTGGCATTGGGTTTTTTATATTAACGTGCCAATCGGTATTGTCAGTGTCTTCTTGATCGCCAGATACTATCAGGAATCGCTTGAACATCGTAAGCAGAAAATCGACTGGTCAGGTGCTATTACGCTTGTCGTTGCGGTTGTCAGCTTAATGTTCGCCCTTGAGCTTGGCGGTAAATCTTATGCTTGGGATTCGGTGCAAATCCTCACACTTTTTGCTGTGTTTCTTGTGTTCGGTACGATCTTCTTTATTGTTGAGCGTAAAGCTGAGGAACCGATTATCTCATTTTGGATGTTTAAAAATCGATTATTTGCGACATCTCAAATTTTGGCGTTTTTATATGGTGGGACATTCATTATTCTTGCTGTCTTTATTCCTATTTTCGTGCAGGCGGTGTACGGTGAATCTGCGACAAGTGCAGGGTTTATTTTAACACCGATGATGATTGGATCAGTCATTGGCAGTATGATTGGCGGAACGATGCAGACGAAAGTGCCTTTCAGACGTCTTATGACCATCTCTGTCATTTCATTTTTCGCTGGGATGCTGTTGCTTGCCAATATGTCACCAGATACAGCAAGACTGTGGCTCACACTCTTTATGATGATATCAGGCTTTGGGGTAGGGTTCAGCTTCTCCCTTCTGCCGTCAGCTTCAATGAATGATCTTGAGCCGCGCTACCGAGGCAGTGCAAACTCGACCAATTCTTTTATGAGATCACTTGGGATGACACTCGGTGTCACGATTTTCGGGACAATTCAAACCAATGTGCTGACAAATCGTTTAGCTGATGCCTTTAGTGGAATGAAAGGAGCCCCTTCTCAAATAGGCGATCCACAGGCTATTTTCCAAGAAGGTGCCCGCTCACAAATTCCGACTGATATTTTAAATAAAGTCATCGATGCAATGTCACAAAGTATTACGTATGTATTTTTGCTTGCTTTATTCCCGATTGCACTTGCGGCGATTACAGTCATATTTATGGGAAATGCACGAGTACGTACATCAAATGAAATGAAAGAAAACGAATAATGTAAAAAAGCAGAGCAATTGCAGCTCTGCTTTTTTTCTTATTGATATAGCGGATGGGCTTTGCCCTCACTGCCAACGATTCGTATTTTCGATTGGACCATGTCTTTTGCTGCTTGTTTTGCTTTTTGTAAATACATACGCGGATCTAAGCTTTCAGGTTCATTTGAGAAATGATCACGTATGGCCTCGGAGTATGCATTTTTCAATTCAGTTGAGACATTCACCTTTGCCATACCAAGTGCAACGCATCGCTTCACATCCTCATCCGGTACAGCAGAACCACCGTGGAGAACAAGTGGTACATCGACCAGGTCCGCAATTTGTTCAATGCGGGCAAAGTCTATATCCGGCACCCCTTTATAAATGCCATGGGCAGTACCAATCGCAGGTGCTAAAGTGGGCACCCCAGTTTCTTCTACAAATTGGCGGCATTCTGATGGAACGGCTTTTTCAGCATCCTTTTCATCAACGACGATATCATCTTCGACACCACCTACCTTGCCTAATTCTGCTTCAACGTTCACCCCTACTTTTAATGCGAGGTCCACAACTTCTTTTGTACGGCGAACATTTTCTTCATATGAGTGCATAGATGCATCGATCATAACGGATGTATATCCGGCCCTGATACAGGTGAGAATCACATCAAAGTCTGTGCAATGATCGAGGTGAAGACCAATTGGGATTTGATATTGATCAGCCGCCGCCTTCACTGTATCTGCAATCGCTTTTGCTCCAAGAGATTGAACCGTTCCAACCGTTGTTTGCAATATCACAGGTGACTTTAATTCTGCTGCCGTTTCGAGTACCCAATAGATACTGTCAAAGGAGTGTACATTGAATGCCACAATTCCGTATTTTTCTTTTTTCGCAGCCTCAAGCATTGGTGTTGTTGAAAGTAAAGGCATGATCAAACATCCTCTCTCGTTAAAATATCCGTTTCTAATACAGCCAGTATGTCTTCATTTGTTCTTGTTTCCAGCAGTTTTTGACGTTTCGTTTCATCCATTAAGCCTCGTGAAAGGGCAGAAAGAGCCTTTAAATGAGTCGTACCTGCTTCACTTTTAGGAATCAATAAGGATAAGAAGAAAAAGCAAGGCTTCCCATCAAAAGCGTCCCATTCAATGCCTGTTTCCGTGCGGACGATCACAAGTGCTGGTTTCGTGATGGCTTCTGTTTGTGTATGCGGAATGGCAAATCCATCTTGAAAACCGGTTGTACTCAGAGCTTCTCTTTCCGCTAAGCCTTTTTTGACTTCCTCTGGTGAGGTGCAAATACCTGCTTTGTAGGCAATGTCAGCAATGGCTGCGAACACGCCAGCCTGTGAAGAAGCTGTTTCGTGAAGATTCATATAGATATGTTCCATTATTTCTCTTCCTCCCTCTTAAACTGCGGGTTTGTCTATTTTTTTACGGTAAAGTCCGTATAGAATCGCACCTACAATTGATCCGATTAGTATGGAAAACACCCATTGGAATGCACCTGTGACAACTGGAAGGACAAGGAATCCACCATGCGGAGCTGGAACCTGCACGCCAAACAAATATGTCAATATAGCAGAGATGGCGGAACCAAACATGATAATTGGCAGGACAACGACTGGGTTTTTTGCCGCAAATGGGATGGCTCCTTCTGTAATATGTGTCGCCCCCAGAATATAGTTGATTGCCCCAGCATTTCGTTCTTGTGGCGTGAAATGTTTTCGGAAAATGGTTGTAGCAATCGCAATGATAAGTGGTGGTGTGATACATGCTGCAGACACACCTGCCATAAAGTAAAGGTTGCCTTGTGCAAGTAAAGCCGTTCCTGTAACATAGGCTGCTTTGTTAAATGGTCCGCCCATATCAAATCCACACATTGCTCCCACAATTAAGCCTAAAAGCAGCGGATTTGTGGATTGTACAGATGAGAGAAAATCCATTAAGGAATTATTTAACCCTGTGATGGGAACCAATAGCGGGGTCATGACAGCCCCAATTAAGAAAATACCGATGACAGGATAGATGAAGATCGATTTTAATCCATCAAGCGATGCTGGTAATTTTTGAAGCAAGAATTGAAGCAATAAAATGATATATCCTGCTGCAAAACCTGCGATTATACCGCCTAAGAAGCCAGCACCTCCATCATTTGCAAGGAGCCCTCCTATAAAGCCGACGACCATCCCTGGGCGTCTTGCAATTGAATCAGCGATAAATGCTGCTAAAATTGGTACCATTAAGCTAAAGCCAAGTCCGCCAATGCTTTTCAAATAGGCAGCAAACGGATGATACGTTTCGTGCTGAGGATCAGCAGAGTAGATTCCGAATAGGAAGGAAATAGCTATTAAGACCCCGCCTCCAACGACAAATGGCAGCATGTGTGATACACCGTTCATTAAGTGCTTATAAATGGTGTGTATCCATTTATTTGCCGATTTTTGTTGAGAGGATGAAGGAGCAGATGGTTTCTCTGTTCCAGAAGCTCTTCCTTTCACTTGATGAACGGGAGCATCTCCATTGATAATGCTCTGAATCAGTTCAGTCGGCGTGCGAATGCCTTTGGCTACAGGCACTTCAATCAGTGGTTTGCCGTGAAAACGGTCTGTATGCACATCTTTGTCGGCTGCCACAATGACTCCATCTGCTTCCATAATGTCTTGATCAGTTAAAGCGTTTTCAATTCCTACTTGACCATGCGTTTCGACTTTGATGTCGACCCCTAGTTGCTCAGCAGCGATTTTTAATGCTTCAGCTGCCATAAATGTGTGTGCAATGCCTGTTGGACAGCCGGTTGCAGCGACAATTTTTTTACGGCTCATGTGTATTCCCCCTTATATTTTCTGTATGTGTACTTGCTCAATCAATGAATCAATGTCATGTAAATCACTTAAGCCTTTCGAAAATGCGGTAGAGGCTCCTGTTGCAATGCCGTAGCGTAAGCATTCTTCAGGTGAATGTCCTTCAAGCTGTTTACTAAGAAAAGCTGCAAGCATCGCATCTCCTGAACAAGCTGTGTTTACTACAATGCCTGTCGGTGCGTTTCCTTTTAAGACGGCGTTTTTCGTAATGAACAAAGCCCCTTCTCCCCCGCGGGAAATAAGCACTTGCTCTGCACCCATCTCAATAAGCTTTTCTCCTGATTGAATGAGTTCTTTTTCTGACAGAGGATGTGTTTTGCCGAAAAAAGCAGCCATTTCTTCTTCATTCGGTTTTAATAAGTACGGCTTGTATTGAAGCGTCTCAAGAACCGCTGCAGAGCTTGTGTCTAAAATGAACTTGACGCTTTGTTGATGGCAAATAGCTGCTACTTCTGAAAAAATGCTGGCAGGAACGCCCTTTGGCAAACTGCCTGACATGATGAGGATGCCCCCCTGCGGGATAGCTGCAATTTTCTCACGAAAGGCGTGAAGCGCTTTTTCTTCAATCGCAGGGCCCTGGTTCACGAGCTTGTATTCTTCTGTCGTATTAATAAAAACATTAATGCGTGTAATTCCCTCAACCGAGATAAAATCGGTCTGAATAGAGAGATCCTTTAAGGATTGTTCAATATAAGAGCCTGAAAACCCAGCGATAAACCCTAATGCAGTGCTGGTGAAGCCATATTTCTTTAGCATAATCGACACGTTCACGCCTTTTCCATTCGGCTGATAATCTTCATCTTCCGTACGGTTGACTGCATTTGCCCGCATTTCTTTTAATGCAATATATAGGTCAATAGCAGGATTTAAGGTGCAGGTATAAATCAATTGGTTTCACCTTCTTTCTTTTCTCTAAAGAAAGTATCTCATACGATTCAGTGAAAATGTTTTCAGAATGTGTAAAGGTTTTCATGAGAAAAAGCCTTCCAGATCAAAGTCTCGAAGGCTTTCTTATTGGTTATTTCATTCGGATCACATAGGCATCGAGTAAAATGCGGGCAATGACATGGAGAGACAGGCGGGATCTGACTTCATAATCTGGGAAGAAAGATTGTTCCCCTTTATATCCGACTAGTGTCATATCTGATATTTTGCTTAATGTAGAATCTATTCTTGTCGTGACTGTAATAGTTGTCACTTGCTTCATGCTGAGATTTTGACACGCTTCAACGAGCTCAGACGTTTCGCCATTTAATGAAACAAAGATGGCAAGCTCACTTTTTTCAATGTCTCGCGATTTCAGCCGAATGATATTCGGATCGTCGTGTACTTCACATGTTTTCCCGATGAGCTGTAACTTGATGGTCATCTCTTTGGCGATCATCTCTGAGAAGCCTCTGCCGAAAATATAAATTTTGTCTGCATTATGTATTTTTTGAACGGCATCTTCAATTTGTCCAATACTTTGCAGCTGTATCGTCTTTAAAACCTCTTCTTCATTTTTCCGAATCGCTAGTTTGATGTCTTCATCAATATTCTTGAGCTGGTCGCTTGCATCTGTCATTTTCTTTTCTTGTTTCAATCGATATTTAAAGGATGTATAGCCATTATAACCAATTTTTTTCATCAGTCTGACAATTGTGGCTGTCGATACATTGGCTCTTTCGCTTAAAGTGACAATGGATAAGGTGGAGATATCCTCTAAATGCTGGTGAATATAATTGAGTAAATAACGCTCTGTTTCACTTAACGTTTGATATACATCGCTTGGGATGTTAAATAATGATTCGTTCAATTCGATTCCCCCTTACTCATTTCATACTATAATTAAATGCCCAATAAAAACAAGATGATTCTTTTGTCATGTATTTAGGTGCAAGGCGAAAATGAGTGAAATTTTATTTTTGACATAAACTAAGGAAAAGTTGTGTCTATGTGAAAGGAGCTGATCCGTATGCTTCATCTTTTGTTTTATCTGATCCTTCTCTATGTCGTTTATGTCTTTTTGACCGCATTTGTTTTGTTTTATTTACCGATTCAAAAAACATGCAAAGAACATTGTATCTATAAAGCCTCTTCCATCTCAGGAGACGATCAGGGCACAAATCAAGTGATGCTTCTTGACGATGGATTTGAGTCTGGCCAGGCCAGAATTCAAATGATTCGTGAGGCAAAGAGGATGATCCGTCTTAGTTATTACTCCATTCAAAAGGGAAAAACAGCCGAATGGGTACTAGGTGCTTTGATTGAAGCAGCTGATCGAGGGGTGAAAGTTCAGCTGCTTTTAGACGGCATCTGCCATAGTTTGCGTGGACCGCTGAAGCATTTAAGGTATGCCGTGGCAAATCACCCGAACATGGCCATTCGTTTTTATGAGCCCTTTCGGTTATTTAAGCCATGGACGTGGCATAACCGCCTTCATGATAAGCTGCTGCTGGCAGATGGCCGAGTAGCTGTCATGGGCGGAAGAAATATCGGTGATAAATACTTTGCAGATCAGCCGCCGAAAGACTTTGCATTCGACCGCGATGTGCTGCTTTATAACGACAAAAAAGGAAAAGTATTAGATGAAATGGAGCAATATTTCGTTTATTTATGGAATCATAACTTTACGAAAAAAACAAAAGCCGTGTTCTCCAAGCAAAAAGCAAAAAATGGCTTAAAACTAAGAAAGAAACTGCTTAGGTCCTATCAGGAGGCAGTGCGTACGAAAGAACCTTTTGTGATGTCGTCCTTTAATTGGGCAGCAGATACCACCTCAGTAAAACAGATTGCATTCTTTACAAATCCAGTGGAGCGCTTCAATAAGCGTCCTCTTGTACTGAAAAAATTAAACGATCTTGCTCACCGGGCAAAGCGATCTGTGCTCATACAGACACCTTATATTATCCCGACACGACCCATGAAGGAAGGCCTCACTCCATTAGCTAGCGAGATTCAAACAACAGTTGTCACGAATTCTCTGACAGCCACGCCAAATCCTTTAGCTTTTGCAGGCTATTTAAGCACGAAAAAGGAACTGATGAAAACAGGCGTTCATTTGTACGAATATGAAGGTCCGTATTCCATTCATGCGAAATCGATGGTCATTGATGATTATTTAAGTATTATTGGGACATATAATTTAGATGCGAGGTCTAGTTTTTTAAATACAGAGTCAATTTTGGTCATTGATAGTGCCCCGTTTGCGCTATCACTTACTCAGGCAATCGAACGTAAAATCGCCTATAGTATTCTCGTCGCGAAGGACAAAGCAGCCTATAAAGCGGACGCCTATGGGCAGAAAAAAAAGCCTTTGATGAAAAGGCTCCTTTTAAATGGTTTATCCGCGATAACCGTTTTATGGCGGCGGTTGATCTAAAGGGCAGCTACTCTTGTGGCAGCCCTTTTTCTTCTGATTGCTCTTCTTCTGCTGGTTCCAATTTGGTCAATTTAAACACCAAGATCCCTGCAACAATCACAATGACACCTAATAGTTTTGCGGGCGAAAATTCCACTTTCTCTAACCCAAGCCAGCCAAGCGAATCGAACAAAAGCGCGCAGCCAAGCTGTGAAATCAGGACAATTGAGATTCCATAAGTCGGACCAAGACGTTTGATTGCTTGAACGAGGCAGATGACCACCCCTACTCCAATGGCTCCGCTAATCCAGTACCACGCTTCCATATGTCTTAATTGAAACATGCCGGTTCCTTCTAGCAAAAGACCCATCAAAAGTGAAGCAATAAAGCCCATACCTAGAACGAGAGTGGTTGTTGACCAAGAGCCTGTCTGCTCATTGACCTTACTGTTAAAAATGGTTTGTAAGCTGACGAGTGCGCCAGCCGCGATGGCTAATCCTATTCCTATGATCATGTCTGAATCCCTTCATTTCTTCTATTCATAAATGTTGTGCTCGGCTATTTCTAAGAGCCCTTTCCGGTCAAGAATCGTAATCTCGCCTCTTTGCCTCTCTATCAGCCTTTTTTCACAGAATTGCTGAATCACCCGGTTAATATGACGATAGCTTGTACCAATTAAGCTCGCCGCATCGGTAAGACGAAGTGCGCTCGCGCTGTTATCACCTGTTAATACAGACAATAAGTAGCTTGCGAGCCTGACCTCTACAGGATATAAAAGGTGGAAGCTCAAATCGTTTGATTTCGTATAAAATTTGTTTGTAATCCCTTTTAATAAAAAGGTTAATATGCGGGGGTCATCCTTTGCATATCGCATGAGTGCTTGATGAGAAATCCTTAGCATATGTACTTCTGTGACAGCCTCCACTGTATTGACCATATCTGTCTGCTGAACGTATTCAATATCTCCAATGGCTTCAAGAGGATGTTTAAAACAAAGAATAAAGGTCTTCCCTTCCTTTGTGGTGGTGAAAATCTTTAATTTCCCTTTTACTAACAAGTACAAGTGCTCCCTCTGATCTCCCTTTGAACAAATCAGCTCACCTTGCTCATAGCGCCATAAGCTGACATGTGATATGAGTTTCTGATGAAAGACGTTTTCTAATTGATGTGCCTTGAGATAAGAAGAAAATAGACATTCATCATGAATCTCTTCCATCTGACGCCCTCCTTTATAGCTTTAAAATGATTACACCCGCGATCATCAATAGAATTCCTGCATAATGCGGCCATTTCATTTTCTTCTTCTGTACACCAAACCATCCTTTTGCATCGATTGCAAAGGTAAATGCCAGCTGTGCAATGAGTAAAGCAGCGATGGTCAGTGTGACACCGATCATTTGAATCGCAGTGACTTCATTAAAAATAATAATGGCTGCAAATGCGCCGCCTACTAAATAAAGCGGCTGCACCTTTCGATATTCTCGAACGTGTCCGTCACGTACGATCAGTAAAATGATAAGTGCGATAACAAAACCGGTCAGCTGCGTGATGGTTGCCGCCTGCCATGTCCCGATATCTTGGCTGATTCTTGCGTTTGCTACGCCTTGCAGTGTAATACAAGCGCCTCCTAATAAAGCGAAAATAACACCTTTCATTCGTTCAAATGCTCCTTCTTTTTTCAGTCTAATTCCATTAAATGATAGATGCCCTGATGTTGAAAAGGACATATGTCCCACTTTGCGTATTATATCAGAAACTTTTTCTTTTACAGTTTCATCGTTTTAGATTTTTCACAGTGGGTACAGTTTTATATCACCTGAAAACAGAACATTGAATGGAATCACATATAAAAAGGAGACATGTCAGAATGAGAAATCAAGAGAAACATTTTATTAACGGAGAATGGATCGCATCAACAGGAAACGAAACGACGAAAGTCATCAATCCTGCTACAGAGGAAGTCATTGGCACCATTAGTTTAGGTACAAAAGAAGATTTAGATAAGGCAGTCAAAGCTGCTCGTGCCGCCTTCCCTTCTTTCTCAAAAACATCTCGAAATGAACGCGTGAAGATGCTTGAAAACATTGTGCGCGGCTACGAAAAACGTAAGGATGAACTGATAGAAGTCATGACACAAGAGCTCGGTGCACCGCTGAAAGTATCAGAAGAGGTTCATTACAAAATGGGACATGAACATTTTTCTAAAGCAGCGGAAGCACTTAAATCTTATACATTTACTGAGGACCGCGGCGGGCATACCATTATAAAAGAAGCGATTGGTGTCAGCGGATTGATTACACCTTGGAATTTCCCAACGAATCAAACATCACTTAAAATCGCAGGTGCCATTGCAGCAGGTTCACCAGTTGTCTTAAAGCCTGCGGAAATTACACCTTTTGCCGCAATGATTCTTGCAGACATCATTGATGAAGCAGGCGTACCAAAAGGAGTCTTCAACCTAGTAAACGGAACTGGTGACGTCATTGGTGACGGCATTAGCTCACATCCTGATATTGACTTTGTTTCATTTACTGGATCAGGTGCTGTCGGCTCTAAAATAATGGAGAACGCTGCAGACAATATTAAGAAAGTGGCTCTTGAGCTCGGCGGGAAATCCCCTCTTATCGTCTTAGATGATGCAGATGTGGATGAGGCAGCCGAAACAGCCGTTCATCATATCGCGATGAATACAGGTCAAGTATGTTCCGCAGCTACACGTGTGCTGATTCCTGAATCAATGAAAGACGCATTTGAAAAAGCGCTGCTGAATGCCCTGCCGAAGTTTACAGTTGGTGATCCGCGAGAAGATCACGCCACTGGCCCGCTTGTCTCCAAAAAGCAATGGGATACCGTGCAGTCTTATATTGAAAAAGGAATTGAAGAAGGTGCTAACCTGCTTGCTGGGGGAACTGGGAAGCCGGACGGACTAGACAAAGGGTATTTCGCCAAGCATACTATTTTCACAAATGTGAAAAATGATATGACCATTGCACAAGAGGAAATATTCGGACCCGTCATGAGTGTGATCACATATCAAGACCTTGATCATGCCCTTGAGATTGCCAATGATACAGTGTACGGTCTTGCTGGGTATGTGGTTGGAAAAGATGAAAAAACATTAAAATATGTAGCTGAACATATTCGTGCTGGTCAAATTACCATTAACAATGCCGAAACAGATTACTTTGCCCCGTTTGGCGGCTTTAAGCAATCTGGTATCGGAAGAGAATGGGGCGACTTCGGAATCGAGGAATATTTAGAAGTGAAAGCTGTGATGGGACTTCCAACAGCATAATTTGAGAAAGGAGAAAAACCTTAGGGTTTTTCTCCTTTTTCATGATAGAAAGAATCTGCCCCTGCTCCCCTACTTATCCATTATGATGTGATATTTTTTGACAGTTGCTTTAGGAGGAGACGATTCTTGTAACTCATCAAACCAAACCTCAATCGTTTGACCCTGTGACAGCTTTTTAGAATCTACTTTCGTTAAGTCGATTATGATGAGATCGTCTTTATACTTATCAATAAGAAGTTGTGTATTCAATGAATCATCGCTTTTTAGAGGCGTTCTATTATTTATAAGAAGTAAATTTGTTTCCCCTTTACTTAGCAGTACGCCTTTTTTTGAAAAAGATGTTGTTGTTTTATTCTTATTGTATGAATCCTTTATATTGCCCTTTGGAGAATTGCACGCTGCTAATAAAATGAGAACAATCAAGAAGACAAGCCGAAAACATTTTCTGTTTTTAAATTTTAGCTGCATCAATTTTCATACACCCCTTTTCAATTCCTTACGATTGCTTCTTCATTCAAAACGGCCCCATTTTTCTTAAGGTGCTTTATACAGATAAGCGATTTATCTTCAAGTTTCTTCACCTTGCAAAGGTATTAGAAATCTTAATCATGACAATCAATATTATATATTTTACTTAATGGCAAACTTTCGGTAAAGTTCAAATTGAACCTATATATATAATTCCTATCGAATTAATCTATGTTTATATTCCTTGTGAGGTGGATATCGTTGCAACTTCATGTATTGAACAGTCCGTTTAGTCAGCAGCAGGCAGAACTGCTTAATCAGCTGCTTCCGACTTTAACAGATCAGCAAAAAATTTGGCTTACCGGTTATTTATCAGCACAGGCAGCTTTAACCGGATTAGAAAATACTGCCCAACCCCCTTCTCCTTCTGCTGCAGCACCAGCGCAGCCTGTCAGCAAAGATGTGACCGTGCTTTATGGCTCGCAAACAGGCAATTCTGAAGGGTTAGCAAAAAAGACAGCGCAGCATCTTGAAGAGAAAGGTTTTCAAGTGACGCTCTCTTCTATGTCAGATTTTAAACCAAATAGTCTGAAAAAAATAAACAATTTACTGATCATTGTGAGCACACATGGTGAGGGAGATCCGCCTGATAATGCCCTTTCTTTCCATGAATATGTTCACGGCAGACGTGCACCAAAGCTCGATCATTTAAGCTTTTCTGTCCTTTCACTTGGCGACAGCTCTTACGAATTCTTCTGTCAAACAGGTAAAGAATTTGATGAGCGTTTAAAAGAGCTTGGCGGAACGCGTCTTTTTGATCGAGTGGACTGTGACCTTGATTATGATGAGCCGTTTTCTGAATGGCTTCAAGGGGTGGCATCTTCACTTAGTGAAGGCGAAGCCGCAGCAACCCAGCAGGAATCATCAGGAGTAAACACTCAAACCGCTGCATCTGAATACTCAAGAACAAATCCTTTTTATGCTGAAGTGCTTGAAAATATCAACCTAAATGGCCGCGGCTCTAACAAAGAAACCCGTCATTTGGAGCTTTCTCTTGAAGGATCAGGACTTGTTTATGAGCCAGGTGACAGCCTTGGTATTTATCCAACAAATGATCCTGCGCTTGTTGATGAACTGATCACAACATGCGGATGGAATGCAGAGGAAACCGTCACCGTTCATAAAAACGGCGGCACGCTTCCTTTAAAAGAAGCACTCACCTCTCATTTTGAGATTACCGTATTAACAAAACCTCTTCTTCAAAAGATGGCGTCCTTTACAAAAAGCGAAGCCTTGCAGGCCCTTTTAGAAGAAGGAAGCGAAGAAAAATTAAAAGCGTATATAGCAGGGAGAGATTTAGTAGATGCTGCTCGTGATTTCGGTCCTTTTGAAGGAGCAGCGGCAGACTTCGCTGCGATTTTAAGAAAAATTCCTGCACGCCTTTATTCCATTGCAAGCAGCCTTAAAGCAAATGAAGAAGAAGTTCATTTGACGATCGGTGCTGTGAGATATGATGCTCACGGAAGAGAACGTCAAGGTGTCTGCTCAATCTTATGTGCGGAGCGCTTAGAGCCAGGTGATAAGCTACCTGTTTATATCCAGCACAATCAAAACTTTAAGCTTCCTGAAAACTATGATGCACCGATCATTATGGTGGGACCAGGCACAGGTATCGCCCCTTTCCGTTCCTTTATGCAGGAGCGTGAGGAAGTCGGTGCAGATGGAAAGTCATGGTTGTTCTTCGGTGATCAGCACTTTGTGACGGATTTCTTATATCAAACCGAATGGCAAAAGTGGTTAAAAGATGGTGTGTTAACGAAAATGGATGTGGCTTTTTCAAGAGATTCAGAGGAAAAAGTATATGTCCAGCACCAAATGAAGAAACAAAGTAAAGAATTATTCGAATGGCTGGAGCAAGGTGCCTATGTATATGTCTGCGGAGATGAAAAACATATGGCGCATGATGTTCATGATACCCTTCTATCAATCATCCAAGAAGAAGGTGCGATGAGCAAAGAGAAAGCAGAAAGCTATCTAGCCAACTTGCAGCAGCAAAAACGCTATCAGCGTGACGTGTATTGATTGAATGCTTGAGAGAAAGGAGCTTTTACTTACATGGTGAAGACAGCATTAACAGCGCCGGATGGACCTCCGAGCGACGTAGAGGAAATCAAAGAAAAAAGTGATTATTTACGGGGTACATTAAAAGAAGTGATGCTTGATCCGATTTCAGCGGGTATTCCTGATGATGATAACCGCCTGATGAAGCATCATGGCAGTTATTTACAGGATGATCGTGACCTGAGAAATGAACGGCAAAAACAAAAGCTTGAGCCTGCCTATCAATTTATGCTGCGCGTCCGCCTGCCTGGCGGAATTGCTACATCCAAGCAGTGGCTTGTCATGGATGAGCTTGCTCATAAATATGGAAACGGTACGTTAAAGCTGACAACTCGTGAAACCTTTCAGCTTCACGGTATTTTAAAATGGAACATGAAAAAGACCATTCAAGACATCCACTCTACTATGCTTGATACAATCGCTGCTTGCGGCGATGTTAACCGTAATGTCATGTGTACGTCAAATCCCTATCAATCAGAAGTACACCATGACGTATACGAGCTCGCCAAAAAATTAAGTGATGACCTGCTTCCGCAAACAAGAGCATATCATGAAATTTGGCTTGATGAGGAAAAAGTAGCGGCTACGCCTGATACAGAGGTTGAGCCGATGTATGGTCCGCTTTATCTGCCAAGAAAATTCAAGATTGGTGTGGCGGTCCCTCCTGCTAACGATATAGATGTCTTTTCGCAGGATTTAGGCTTCATTGCGATCATTGAAAATGATCAATTAGTCGGCTTTAATGTCGCGATTGGCGGCGGAATGGGCATGACGCATGGTGATACAGCGACCTATCCTCAGCTTGCGAAAGTGATTGGCTTTTGTACACCGGAACAAGTTGTAGAGATTGCCAAACAAGTGATCACCATTCAGCGTGACTACGGAAACCGTTCGGTGAGAAAAAATGCCCGCTTTAAATATACAGTGGACCGTCTCGGTCTTGAGAATGTAAAAGAAGAGCTTGAACGCCGCCTAGGGTTTACCCTTTTAGACGCAAGAGATTACCACTTTGATCATAACGGTGACCGCTATGGCTGGGTAAAAGGCATCAATGGCAGATGGCATTATACGATGTTTGTAGAAGGCGGCCGCATCACGGATTACGATGACTACCCGCTGATGACAGGCATTCGTGAAATCGCAAAGATTCATACAGGTGACTTCCGCTTAACAGCGAATCAAAATTTAATGATTGGAAATGTCACAACGCATAAAAAGAAACAAATCGAGCAGCTCATTCAGGAGTTCGGTTTATCAGCTGGCCAGCAGCACTCGGCACTGCGCCGCAGTTCAATGGCCTGTGTTTCTCTTCCAACATGTGGTTTAGCGATGGCAGAAGCAGAACGCTACCTCCCGCGCTTAATTGACAAAATTGAAGAGATTGTCGAAGAAAACGGCTTAAGTGATAAAGAAATCACGATTCGTATGACTGGATGTCCAAATGGATGCGCCCGTCATGCACTAGGTGAAATTGGCTTTATCGGGAAATCACCTGGCAAATACAATATGTATCTAGGCGCTGCTTTCGATGGCAGTAGATTAAGTAAACTGTACCGAGAAAATGTTGGAGAAGAAGACATTTTAAACGAGCTTGGCTCTCTTCTCCCCCGCTATGCAAAAGAACGTGAAGAGGATGAACATTTCGGTGATTTTGTGATTCGGGCAGGGATTGTAAAAGCAACAACAGATGGCACGAATTTTCATGTGCAATAAAAAAGACAGGGATCTCTCCTGTCTTTTTTTATATACTTTGTTTCCTTTTCAAGTATTCGCAAATACTTTTGTACACCTTCGGATTGTCTAAAGAAGATAGATCGGGTGAAGGCTGCTGCTCATACGCGCCTTTTAATAAACGCCGGACGATTTTTCCGTTTCTTGTTTTCGGTAAAGCTGAAATGAGATGAATTTCCTTTGGAGTGAGCGCTTTCCCCGCATATGAACCAACATGAGTTTTAAGCTCTGGAATGAGTGCTGCTTCTTCGAAAGAATGTGAACTTGTCACAATGAAACAAACAAGTGCTTCTCCCTTCACCTCATCCTTGACTCCAATCACAGCAGCCTCATGTACGGCTGGATGCCCGACAAGAATGGATTCAATTTCAGCTGGACCGACGCGTTTTCCTGCTGTATTAATGACATCATCCGATCTGCCCGTGATATGGAATGCGCCATCCTCTGATTGCATCACCCAATCACCGTGTGTCCACACCCCATCAAATCGTTTGAAATATGTGTCTTCATATCGCTCCGGATCTTTCCAAAATCCACATGTCATACCGACCCATGGCTTTTTCACAACAAGCTCCCCTACCTCATTCATCATGCTCTGTCCTGCCTCATTAAACACATCTGCCGCCATTCCTAAGATTGCCGCATTAAAAAGGATCGGTTTGATTGGACGAAGCAGCGTACTTCCTACAATACCGCCAGAAACCTCTGTTCCCCCTGAGTAATTTAAGAGCGGAATGTGCTTTTGACCAATTGTGTCAAAAAGCCATTGCCATGGTGCTTCATTCCACGGTTCACCTGTAGAAATGATGGCTTTGACATGCGGTAGCTCAATGTCTGCAAGGTTTTGCTGCATTGCAGAACGTACAAAAGTAGGTGAAAGTCCAAAATGGGTGACTTTTTGCTCGTGGATGAATGACCAAAGGTGCTGTTCATCTGGATAATCGGGAGCGCCGTCATATAAAACAATTGCAGCTCCATTGATCAAGCCGCCAAAAACGAGAAATGGCCCCATCATCCATCCCATGTCTGTGAGCCAAAACAAGCGGTCTCCTTTTGCAACATCCATACAAAGACCAGCATCAAAAGCCGCTTTTACAGGAAAGCCTGCGTGGGTATGAACAGCCCCTTTTGGTGTACCGGTTGTTCCAGACGTGTATAAGATCATAAGAGGATCTTCATTTGAAAGATAAGTCGTTTCACTTAGTGGTTCTTCTTTTAACAAATCGTTTAGCTTGATATCCTCTTTATATCCAGTAGGAGAGGAAGCGTGTACAATGACTGTTTTGACGGTCTTGGTTTTGTCGATTGCTTCTGCCGCACATTCCCGCATGTTGATCGTTTTTCCCCGGCGCGTCACGCTCGACCCTGTGACGACAATGCTTGCCCCCGATGCACGAATACGTACGGCAAGAGGCTCGCTTCCATAGCCAGAAAAAACTGGGCTAAAGATGACACCAATCTTTGCAAAGGCAAGCATGACGGCAGCCGTTTCCGGAAGCATCGGCATATAAATGACCGCCACATCCCCTTTTTGAATTCCCTTCTTCAAAAAACCAGCAGCGAGACGATTGACCTTTTCCTGAAGTTCGAGAAACGTCCATCTTCTTTCTTCTCCCGCTTCATTTCTCCAAATCACGGCTGGTTGATGCTGGGTTTCTTCATCTTCTGCCCATTTGTCAACAGCCGTTTCGACCACGTTGAGCCGGCCGCCTTTAAACCAATTGGGCCACATGAATGAATCTTGGCCTAATGCGGCTTCATACGGCTCCTTCCACACGGTGCCGACCGCCTTTTCAGCTTCTCTCCAAAACCAATCGGTATGCTCGATACTAGCTTGATAGAACGCATCGTAAGTAGAAAAACCAAGTGAATGCATCCATTTGTAAAGACGTGTTTGTTTCATCATCTGCTCTTCGGGGATCCACGCTGGTTTTTGGTTCATCATGAGGCCGCCCCCTTTAGACCGGATAAACCGGGTGTTTTCGTCTTGTAAATGTCATCTCTTTTGAGGTATAGGCTTGTAATCTATGACAAAGCTCATCTCGCAAATGGTCAAATGGGATGACACCATCGACAATCATTTCTGAGGCAAGCTCATATATATTCATATCTTCCTGGTATTCCTTGCGTTTCTCTTGTATAAATGCCGCCCTCTCTTCTACAGGCAGTTCGGCAATTTTATTCGCATAGACAGCATTTACAGCGGCTTCTGGCCCCATGACAGCAATTTGTGCTGATGGAAGTGCGAGACAGCAGTCCGGTTCAAAGGCTGGTCCTGCCATTGCATATAAACCTGCACCATATGCTTTACGAACAATGACGGATATTTTCGGAACGGTTGCCTCTGACATGGCGGAGATCATTTTCGCCCCATGCCTAATAATCCCTGCTTGTTCCACTTTTGTTCCGATCATAAACCCCGGTATATCCGCAAGAAAAAGGAGCGGAATATGAAAGGCGTCACATAGCTGAATAAACTTGGCGGCTTTGTCAGCCGAGTCATGGAATAAAACGCCGCCTTTTACCCTCGGCTGGTTGGCAATAAGACCGACAGGCTGACCATTCATACGGCCAAAGCATGTGATCAGCTCTGCAGCAAATAGCTTTTTGATTTCAAAAAATGATCCTTCATCAATGAGTAAATCAATAAGCTGATACATATCAAAAGGGGTATTCTGCCCTTTAGGGATGAGTTCTTGAATGGTAATCTCTGATGATTTAGGTGCTTTTTCGGCTGTTCGTTTTGGTTTTTCTGTATAATTGGCAGGCATGTAAGTTAAATAGGTGCGAGCGATTTGAATGGCTTCTTCTTCTGTTTTTGCTAAAATATCGCCGCATCCAGAAATGCTGCAATGCATTTTCGCCCCGCCCATTTCTTCAAGTGATACTTTCTCTCCAATCACCATTTCGGCCATTCGCGGTGAGCCTAAATACATTGAGGCATTCCCTTCGACCATGACGACGATGTCACAAAAAGCAGGAATGTAAGCACCTCCGGCTGCAGAAGGACCAAATAGTAAACAAATTTGCGGAATACGTCCAGATAGCTTTACCTGGTTATAAAAAATGCGGCCTGCACCTCTTCTGCCTGGAAACATGGCGATTTGATCGGTGATTCTAGCACCCGCAGAGTCGACTAAATACAGCATCGGACAGTTGAGTTTTTCGGCTGTTTCTTGGATTCTAATGATTTTTTCTACCGTTTTGACGCCCCATGATCCTGCTTTGACGGTAGAATCATTTGCCATGACGCAAACCGTCTGCCCATTCATCCGCCCCGTCCCTGTGACAACACCATCTGCTGGTAAATGTGCATCTTGACACTCGGCAAACATGGCATCCTCAATGAAAGAATTTTCATCCAATAACAACTGGAGGCGGTCACGGACGAACAATTTTCCTTTTTCTTTGTTTTTTTGATGGTATCGCTCGGCCCCGCCTTTGAGAATCTGCTGTTTTTTGAGTTCATATTCTTCGATCATACCCATTCCCCTTTCTTACTACCTGCCTTTGTATTGAGGCGTGCGTTTTTCTTGGAAGGCTTGAAGACCTTCCGTTCGATCTTCTGTATCAATGAGCCGTAGATAGGCTTCGTATTCCTTCGTTAAACCTGTATGCAAATCGTGATCAAGGCTTGAATAAATTGCTTGCTTCGCTTCTTTTAAGGCAAGCGGACCATTTTTGGTGATTTGTTTTGCAAGAGAGATGGCATCGTTCATAAGGGAATCTGCTACAGAAATATGCTCAATCAGCCCGATTTGAATGGCTTCTTCTGCTTGTAATGATGCGCCTGTGAAAATAAGTTCTTTTGCTTTACCGAGTCCAATGAGGCGCGGAAGCCGCTGCGTCCCTCCGGCTCCTGGTATGATAGCTAGTCCTGTTTCGGGCAGGCCGAGTCTGGCTCCGGCTCGTGCAATGCGGAGATCACAAGCGAGCGCGAGCTCAAGTCCTCCACCAAGTGCGTGTCCGTTCATCACTGCAATGACAGGTACAGGGATGGATTCAATCTCCATAAAGGTTTGCTGAATTGAAAGAACAGCTCCTTTTGCTTCTGCTTCTGTCATCAATCGTCGTTCTTTTAAATCTGCTCCAGCGCAAAAGACTTTTGAACCTGCTCCTGTAATGAGCAGACAGCGGATGCTTTCATCGTGTTTGATTTCTTGAATGAGTTGATTGATCTCCTCGAGCATTGTAGAGGATAGGGAATTCGCTTGTTCTGGCCTGTTTAAGGTCATGATGCCGATCTGTTCATCTTGTATTGAAAAATGGATCAATGATGTCATGTTATTCATCCTTTATGAAGTAGTCTGAGAGTGAAAAGCGCGTAAACAGTGACTAGGCAGGGTTCGATCTACTTTTGCTTCAATCCATTCTGCCGCTTGAATTAATGCAGGAAGGTGAATATTTGTCTCAATTCCTAGTTTTTGAAGCATATGCACCACATCTTCTGTCGCCACGTTTCCGCTGGAGCCAGGTGCATAGGGACATCCGCCAAGCCCCCCGCTGGAGGAGTCAAATATCGTGATTCCGGCTTTTAATGCCGTATAAATATTGGCAAGAGCCATCCCCTTCGTATCATGAAAATGAAGAGCGATTTTATCAGCAGGAAAACGTTCAAGTAAAATGTCTAAGCGCCTTTCTACTTGTAGCGGATGGGCTTCACCGATGGTGTCACCGAGCGATATTTCATCAATGCCATAAGAAAGCAAAATATCCGTTAATCGCAGGACTTGATCCATTGGCACTTGTTTTTCATACGGGCAGCCAAACACGGTGGAAATATACGCGCGTGTCCTTTTTCCTGCTGCTTTTAAATCAGCTGTCATTTGTTTGATGACAGGAAGTGTTTCGTGAATGGATTGATTCATATTTTTCTTGTTATGTGTTTCACTCGAAGAAATAAACATAGCGCCTGTGTCAAGATTGGCTTCAAAAAAATGAGCTAAGCCTTTTTCATTGGGAATGAGTGCTGCATAGGTGATGTCGTCTTTTTTGTTTAAGGATTGGGTGAGTTCTTTGGCATCTTTTAAGGCTGGAACCCATTTAGGATGAACAAATGATGTGACTTCAATATAAGGGAGCTGGGCTGCTGCGAGCAGATCTATCCACGTTCGCTTCTCGCTTGTGTCCAGCCAGACTGATTCATTTTGCAGTCCGTCCCGCGGGCCGACCTCCCTGATAAGCACACTCTTTGGTAATGCCATCTGGCTCCCTCCTATTCTGTTAGTTCTAAAAGAACCTCTCCTTCATCGACAAATTCCCCCTCTGCTTTATGCACTTTGCGGATGATCCCGGCCTCTTCAGCAACGATCGGAATTTCCATTTTCATTGATTCTAAGATGGCAACCTCCTGTCCTTTTTGCACTTCATCGCCTTGTTTCACAAGAAGCTTCCACAAGTTTCCGGCCATTTGAATCGTGACAGTTTTCATGAACGGTTTCCCTCCCTTTTTTTCATGAGAAAATCGGTTGTGATGCTGCCTTGTAAGAAGGCAGAAGATCCGGCCATTTCCCTTAAAAGTGGTAAGTTGGTTTTGATCCCTTCTATTTCATATGCTTGTAATGCCCCTTTTAATCGTTCTATTGCAAGTTTTCGTGTATCACCGTAAACGATCATTTTCGCAATCATTGGATCGTAAAAAGGGGTTATAATGCTTCCCTTTGTCACACTTGACTCATGACGGATATACGGAGCTTCAGGCGTAGAAAGCTGAGTGATCGTTCCTGGTGAAGGATAAAAGGTGACGGGATCTTCCGCATAAATTCTAACCTCGATGGCATGCCCGATTTGATGAATATCCTCCTGATTAAAGGAAAGCGGCTCACATGCAGCGATTTTCAGCTGCTCCTCAACAAGGTCAATACCTGTAATTTCTTCTGTGACAGGGTGCTCTACTTGTAATCTTGTGTTCATTTCTAGGAAATAAAATTGTTGATGCTGATCGACTAAGCATTCAATCGTCCCTGCATTTTCATACCCAATCGCTTTGGCTGCTTTGACGGCCATCTCCCCCATCTGACGTCTCACCGGTTCATCGAGACAGGCGGCTGGTGCTTCTTCAATGATTTTTTGATGTCTTCTTTGGAGTGAACAGTCGCGCTCAAATAAGTGAACCCCATGGCCGAAGGAATCAAAAAGGACCTGGATTTCAATGTGCCGCGCGTTTTCAATGACCTTTTCCATATACAGCGTCCCATCGTTGAAAAAGCTTTGTGCTCTTTTTTGATTCCCTTCAAAAGCCCTGTACAGCTCATCGTCATTTTGCACGAGCTGCATACCAATTCCTCCACCCCCGCTTGATGCCTTGAGCATGATCGGATAACCGAGTGACTGCGCTTGACTCACTCCTTCTTCTGCATCATGCAGCGGAGCTGAAACGCCTGGTACAATGGGGATCCCTGCTTGAGCCATCGTTTTTCTTGCTTCAATTTTATTCCCCATTCGCTGAATGACTTGTGCGGATGGCCCAATAAAGGCAATACCTTCGCTGCGACAGCGTTCTGCAAAGGCCGCATTTTCTGATAAGAGGCCATATCCTGGGTGAATAGCATCTGTATTTGTCTGCTTGGCTACCCTAATGATGGCTTCCATGTTTAAATAGCTTTCAGATACTTTCGCGCCTCCAATCAGATAGGCGCTGTCTGCTTCTTGCACATGAAGTGCATGCTGATCTGCTTCTGAATAAACGGCAACGGTGTGGATCCCGAGCCTTTTACATGTTCGAATAATTCGCCTAGCAATTTCGCCTCGATTGGCAATCAGTACTTTTTGAAACATCGCTGCCTTCACTCCTTTATTAGATCAAGCGCCTGTTTTTTCAGACGAAATTTTTGAATCTTCCCTGATGCGGTCATCGGATACTCGTCAGTGATGAAAAAATATTTAGGAATTTTGTAGCGCGCCATTTGCGACTGACAATAGCTGGTGAGTGTCTCAATCGTCACCGTTCTGCCTTGCTTAAGCCGAAGGAATGCGGCGGCTTCTTCTCCATACGTCTCGTCAGGTATACCAACAACCTGTGCATCAAGAATGTCCGGATGAGTATAAAGAACGTCCTCAATCTCTTTTGGGTATACATTCTCCCCGCCTCTAATGATCATATCTTTCAGCCGTCCTGTGATTTTCACATAGCCGTCCTCATCCATCTCTGCTAAATCTCCCGTATGAAGCCAGCCGTCCTCATCAATCACTTCATTTGTGGCTTCTTCATTTTTATAGTAGCCTTTCATCACATGATAGCCTCTTGTACACAGCTCGCCTTGTTCTCCTCTTGGTACTTCCTCCGGCGTGCCTGGAACGGTGATTTTCACTTCGATGTGAGGAAGCGCCCGGCCGACGGTTTGAACCCGTCTTTCAAATGAATCATCCGTTCTTGTTTGGGTAATGACAGGAGAGCTTTCAGTCTGTCCGTAGGCAATCGTGAGCTCCTTCAGTCCCATTTGTTCAATGACGGCTTTCATCACATGGGATGGGCAAAGAGATCCTGCCATAATGCCCGTTCGTAATGTGGACAGATCGTATTGGTGAAAATTCGGATGGTCGAGCTCTGCAATGAACATTGTCGGGACGCCGTGAAGGACGGTGCACTTCTCTTTTTCCACGGTTTGAAGGACTCGCTCTGGGTGGAAGGATTCAACCGGAATAATCGTTCCTCCTTTTGTGAGGCAAGCAAGCACGCCAAGAACGGATCCAAAGCAATGAAAGAAAGGAACGGGAATACACATTCGATCCTTTTGGGTGAGCTTCATACAATCTGCGATTTGGCTGGCATTGCAGACGATGTTTGTATGGCTGAGCATGACTCCTTTTGGATAGCCGGTTGTGCCTGAAGTATATTGCATATTAATGACGTCATCTGGCGCAAGCTCATCCATTCGTTTCTCCCACTCGTGATCCTCAGTTCTTTTAGCAGCAGCTTGAATACTGTTCCAGCTGCGCATGCCTTTTGGCGTGTGCTCGCCAATATAGACGACACTTTTTAAATAAGGAAAAGATGAGGAGGTGATCTCGCCTTGATGAGCGTTTTGAAGCTCTGGTATGAGTTCTTCCAGCATTTTGACATAGGATGTCTCTTTAAAGCCGTCTACGATAAACAGCATGCTGCTATCAGAATGCTTGAGTAAATAGGCGAGTTCCTGTGCTTGAAAATTCGTATTTACAGTGACAAGAACGGCTCCAATCGACGCGCAGGCAAATTGCAGCATGAGCCATTCAGGTACATTGGGCGCCATGATGGCGATATGATCCCCTTTTTGAACCCCTAATGCCATAAGACCTTTCCCTGTTTCCTTGACTTCTCGATAAAACGCTTCATATGAATAACGTAATGAACGTTCTGGATACACAATGGCTTCATGTGCTGGATGCTGCTCCCTTTTCTCTTTTAAAAGGGAGCCGATTGTCTGTGGATGAATCGACATGATGGCTTTCCTCCTCCATTGATAGTAAGCGTTTTCATTATCGGATTACGCTAACAGTTGTCTTGCGATGACTAGACGCTGAATTTCAGAGGTCCCTTCACCAATTTCCATCAACTTTGCATCTCTCACAAGCCGTTCTACACCACATTCTTTCATATAGCCTGTTCCTCCGTGAATTTGGACAGCATCAAGGCTTGCTTTTGTCGCCATTTCAGAAGCGAAAAGTTTGGCATAAGCAGCTTCTTTTGTAAACGGCTTGCCGTGATCTTTCAGCCAAGCGGCTTTCCAAACCATTTGTCTCGCGAGTTCTATTTGCATCGCCATATCTGCCAGCTTAAACTGAATGGCTTGGAAGGAAGAAAGGGTCTGCCCAAATTGCTTTCTTTCCTTTGCATGCGAGAGCGAAGCATCGAGTGCAGCTTGTGCAATGCCAACTGATAACGCAGCAATTGAAATACGTCCCCCGTCTAATGTATATAAAAATTGCTTAAAGCCTTTCGCTGGGTCTCCTAAAATATTCTGGGCTGGTACACGTACACCGTCTAAAATGATTTCTGCTGTATCTGAACCGCGCACGCCCATTTTGTCATATGGATTTGTAATGGACAGCCCTTTTTGCCCTTTCTCCACAATGAAGGCAGAGATGATCGGGCGGCCGTTTTCATCATGATCCGTGACAGCGGTGACGATAATGGTTCTGGCAAAATTGGCGTTTGTGATCCAGCACTTCTCCCCGTTGATGACATATTCTTGTCCGTCTTTGACTGCTTTTGTTTTCGTCCCTTTTGCATCTGATCCTGCGTTTGGTTCTGTTAATCCGAAGGAACCAAGTGCTGTCCCAGAAGCCAGCGGGACAAGGTGGTCCATCTTTTGGTCCTCTGTACCGAAGTAATAAAGCGGGCTTGCGCCTAAGGATACGGCTGCGGCATAGCTAAGACCTGTACTGGCACACTGTTTTCCTATTTCTTCTACAGCGAGTGCATACGATATCGTATCTCCTCCTGAGCCTCCGTATTTCTCTGGAAAGGGGATGCCCATAAAGCCGAGCTCCCCCATTTTTTGAAACGTTTTGGCTGGGAATACGGCCTGTTCATCAATCGTTTGAGCGTGTGGTGCAATTTCTGCTTTGGCAAAATCTTTGACCATCTGGCGGATCATTTGTTGTTCTTTCGTTAATTCAAAATCCATCTTGCTTCCCCCTTTGGCTCTTTTCTATCATATTTATTAATCAAGCAGCGGCTTCATGCCAAGCTTGATTGAATTCAGAAAATTAAAACAAGAATAATAGAAAAAAAGCATGAACGAAGAAAATCCTCATTCATGCTTTTCCGTTATTTTACTATTTTTGCAGAAGGCTTGCTTTCTTGATGAAGACGATTAAGAGCCGTAATCATGTAAGTATCAATCGTCTTTTGATTGATTGGTAGGTCTTTAATCGTTGTGATGGCGCCTTTTTCTTTTCTAACTGTTTGCAGCAATTCATATGTTCCTTTATTTGTCAATCGATAGACTGCATAATAGGATACGGTAGAATGTGGATCATTTTTGATTTGCAAAGCCGCATCATCCGCTGTCTTTTTCACAGATTGAATGATTGGTTTTTTAGGCGCTTTCTGATGAAGCCAAGGCATTTCTGGAATGAGAGCTGGTTTGCGGTATGACTCTTCTATCAATCGATCCTTTACATTCAAAGGGTTGCGATTGAGATCCTTCAAGCTGAAATGCATGCTTCCCTGCACGAGCTGTGACTGCCTGTTCAGCTCAATCTGCCTAAAATATTCTTCCGGGTCAGACCAAGCAGGATCACTGTTTTGGTTAATTTTATATGCCGCCTGACCAATATACAGGTGAACCGGCTCCCCTTTCACCTCATTTGACCACCATTTCGTCAGCACGTCATAAGCGGCAGCTTGAAAACCGATGCTCCAGTAAATTTGCGGAGTGACATAATCAATATCGTGCTGCTGAATCCACTCTCTTGTATCAGCATACAAATCATCGTAGTTGGTCATTCCAGCAGTCGTGTTTGAACCAGTCGGGTCATCTTTTATGTTGCGCCAAACCCCGAATGGACTAATACCAAATTTCACATAAGGTTTTTCTTTCTTAATAGTGTCATTGATTTGCTTCACCAGCTGATTCACATTATCTCTTCGCCAATCTTCTATATGTGTAAAAGCTTTTTTCCCATATGTTTCATATGTTTCTTGATCTGGAAACGGCACACCGGCTATTTTATTCGGATAAAAATAATCATCCATATGCACTGCATCAATATCGTAGTTTTTCACAACTTCTTCTATGCCGAGGGCAATGAAGTCCTGAGCTTCAGGGATGCCAGGGTTGTAATAAAGCTGATTACCATAGGCAATGGTCCATTCAGGATGTTGTCTTGCAGGGTGATCAGCTGACAAACGGTCGAGATCAGTATGATTCATCGTGATTCGATAAGGATTAAACCAAGCGTGAAATTCAAGGCCGCGTTTATGAGCTTCTTCTATCATAAACTCAAGCGGATCATACCCAGGATCTTTCCCTTGCGTTCCAGTCAAATACTCTGACCACGGCCCGTATGCTGAAGGATAAAAAGCATCTGCTGTTGGTTTAATTTGCATAATGACGGCATTCATATTCATCGCTTTGATCTCGTCTAACAAACGAATGAACTCTTTTTTCTGCTCTGCTACGGGCAGCCCCTTCTTTGAGGGCCAATCTAAGTTATAAACCGATGCAATCCATACCGCGCGCATTTCTCTTGTGCTCTCAAGCTTCCCTTTTGGCACTGGACGAGCTGCTAGACTGCTAGAAGGAATCAATAAGAATACAAACATTAACATCAGTGTTAGAACTGTCATACTGATCTTTTTCAGCATGTTTTGCATCACCTCATATTCAGTTTATTCCGCTTTTTGTGATGGAATGCCAGCAGATGGTGTAAGCAGAATGTTTTTCATTTGATTGAGCTGAGCTTCAGGGACTTTGCAGGCTTCAATTAAATACCTCTCTGCACTCCCGTATGTCTCCAGCATTTCGTGCAGCACATCTTCAAGATAATCTTGCTGCACACCGACAAGCGGCTGAATTTGTTCTTTTGATACCCGGTATAAACTCATCCATCGGACAAATCGTTCCTGCCTTCTGACAAGCATTTGCACGCCTTCATTGGACCGCATGTATTCACTTAAAACGACAGTCAGCGGTACACCTGCTATTAACTGAATCAGGGCAGATAAAAAACCTGTACGGTCTTTGCCGCTCGTGCAGTGAAGCATCAGCGGATAATGGCTTTGATCTGAAAGTAGTGTGAACAGCTGCCGAATCTCTTCTTTACGCTCAGTGAGCATGCTTTGATATAAATCTTTCATGATCGGTGTAAATGAGAGAGACTTCCCTTCTGTTACCAGCATACGAAACATGGTCCATTTACTCGGCATCTTACTGTCAGGCTGCATCGGAATATGGACGATTTTGTCGTGTTCCTTGATCTTTGGTGGATGTGATTTACGTTCTGAGGTTGTACGGAGGTCGCAAACAGTTTGAATCCCGAGTGTTGAGAATATCTCGATGTCTTGTTTCGTCAAACGTGATAAGTCTGCGGATCGATAAATCATTCCCTCTTTGATCACCATCCCCTCTGTTGTTTGAAGTCCCCCTACTTCTCTAAAATTCGCAAGCTTTGAAAATGGGTTGTTTGATTGATTCATAGAAGTGAAAGTCCTTTCTGGTTTCGTTCTTTTTTCTATCATACGCTTTTATATCAAAGGAGAAAAGAGAATCAATTGACCTAATCCATGTAAGAGAATTTATTGGTATAATGAAAAAAGGACATTCGGATTGATTGGAGATATGAAGCATGATAAAAACAAAACGGATTCAGCAAATCAAAGAGTATGTGTTTGACCGGGAATCTGCCTCACTTGATGAGCTTGTGGCGCATTTTGGTGTCTCAAAAAACACGATACGCCGAGATGTACAGGCATTGGTCGAGTCCGGCGTGCTCAAAAAAGTGTATGGCGGAGTGGCTGTGAACCACTCAACGTTAGTGGTGTATCAGGAGCGAAAGACCCGTCAGCTCAGTAAAAAGCAATTGATCGGTCAGACGGCTGCTGCTTTTGTGGAAAACGGGGATATGATTTTTATTGATTCTGGTACGACAACGCTTGAGATGCTCCCCTATTTGACAGAGAAACAGGTGACCATTGTGACCAATAATGTAGATTTCATTACACAGGCGATGCCTTATGAAAATCTCACCATCTTTTCTACTGGCGGGATGCTTGAAAGAAAAACGAATTCTTTCGTTGGCTATCAAAGTGTAGAGCGCTTAAAAGCTTACAATGTCAATAAAGCTTTTATCGCGTCAACTGGTTTATCCATTGATCACGGCGTCACGAATTCGTCTCCGCTTGAAACCGATATTAAAAAGACGCTCGTTCAAAAAAGTGCCAAAACGTTTTTATTAGTGGATGATAGCAAATTCGATCATTACGCCTTGACCACGTTTTGTGATTTGCACGAGATTGATGTCGTCGTGACCAATCAGGAGCCAAATGAACATTATCTTCAATATGGAAAAGAGCATGATGTGCGGTTTGTCACGCCTTCTTCAAATGAATAGATCAAAAAAACGGCTCAGGAATTTGAGCCGTTTTTTGATTCATTGATTTCAAGCTGCATGACCATACGGAATAAAAATCGGTACACGGCCGAGATAACGTCAATGAAAGCTGTATCTTCGTGGATGTCCTCAAGCTCAAGAAGCTGTAAATTCACATCAAATAAGCCATCTTGTCCATTAAATTGAAGCTGAGCACCATTTAATGGCGATAGCAAGTCCTTTAAAATATTCGTGTCTTTCTTAGGACGTTTGAAACCGAATAACACGGTATACGTTTGAAACACTTCGTCCCATTCAATGGCCAAGCCATCTACTTTCACGACATCAAACCACTTTGATTCGATATAAATAAATTCTTTTTGATGTTTTTTCACATATGTAAGCGGTGTGTTTAGAAATGAGGCGTCTTCTGTTTGAATCATGTCCTCTGATTCCTTGTCTACACGCTCTATATATACATCGCCAAAGCGTGCTTCTTCTTTTATTCTCGCCCCTTCTAAAGGCCAATTGCGGCTCGCCGCTTCATCATATTCGAAGTCTGTCAGCGCTTGTCCTTCTTTCAGTAAATCTTGTAAGCGATTTTGCAGTGACATGGCTATGTCTCCTTTCTTCTCCTTCATGTGCGTTTATTATTTTAGCATAACTCAGGAAAAGAAAGATATGTCCTAGCATATGATGGTATGATAGTGTCAAAAGAAACATCTCGGAGGGGTACATTTTGCTCACAATGACACTGGCAGAAAAGATTGTAGACGAAGTGAAAAAGGTGCTGACTGAGGAAATCATCATCGCACAAACGAACGGCACCATCATTGCAGCAACAGATCCAGCGCGCATTGGACAATTTCATGAAGGAGCGTATCTGACATCTTTTGAAGGACAGAAACGAATTCTCACAAAGGATGACCAGCAGCACATGAAAGGCGTCAAAGCTGGCATCAATCTGCCTATTTATTTTAAGCAAGAGGTCATCGGGGTCATTGGAATGACAGGAGATCCTGTACATGTGTCTCCTTTTGGCGAAATATTAAGAAAAATGACCGAGCTGCTCATTCATGAACATGAATTTTTTCAAGAAAACGAAACGGATGAACGTCAGCTCGAAGCGTTTGTATTCGACTGGCTCCACCTGCCAGAGACAGCGATTGATCTCAATGAAAAAGCAACGCGGCTTCAGCTTGATATCAACAAGGAGCGCACAGTCGTCCTGATCGATTGTCAGGATGAATCGTTTATGAAACAAAATCAATACAAAGAATTAAAGGAAACGCTGCATCTCACTAGTCAGGAGATCATCGTCCGCTGGGGGCATGCACGCTTTTTGCTTATGCTGCAAACAACAGCAGATGATCGTAAAACACTGCAGCAGCGCCTATTTCACATCCATGCCTCCCTTACGGCGCAGAGCACGCCAGGGGTTTTGATTGGGGCGGGAAACCAGCAGCTGCTCATTTGATGAAGCAATCCTTTCAACAAGCCTTTCGTGCATTAAAAATGGCACATGCTGATACGCCAATTGTATTTGATGAAGATTTAACGCTTGAACTTTTTATGGAGGAAGTCAGTCAGGAAACAAAGGAAGTGTTTCTTGATCGAACGATCGCCCCTCTTCTCCCCTATCCTGAATTAGTGAAAACATTGCGGGTACTCATGACATCAGATTGCTCATTGAAATATACCGCAGAAGCGATGCATGTCCATATCAATACACTGCATTACAGGCTAAAACGAATCCAAGATTTAACGACACTTGATCCAAAGCGCATGCAAGATGCAATGCTCTTTTATTTAGCCTTCATGCTATTAGATCATGATCCAAAAAAACGAAACGAACAGCCCGATATTTTGTAGAATCGTCCATAGGCATGAGACGATTCTTTTTTTATACTGAAAGAAACGATACGTCTAATCAGTAGGAGTTGAATGCGCATGTTAAATTCTGAATTTTTAAATCAATTGAAAAAGATTGTTGGTGCGCCTTACGTACAGGACAGTAAAGCAGATCGGCTTGCTTACTCTTATGATGCAACACCAAATTTTCAGCAGATGCCAGATGTCATCGTAAGCCCGCATACGGCTGAGGAAATCCAGCAAATTGTCCGGCTCTGCGCCTCATATCATATACCGATCGTGCCAAGAGGATCAGGAACGAACCTTTGTGCAGGTACATGTCCCACACAAGGCGGACTTGTGCTGCTATTTACAAGAATGAACCAATTAATAGAAATAGACGAAGAAAACCTGACAGCAACGGTGCAGCCTGGTTTGATCACACAGGAACTCATTCGCCAAGTAGAGGCAAAAGGGCTTTTCTATCCACCTGATCCAAGCTCTATGAAAATCTCTACATTAGGCGGAAATATTAATGAAAATTCAGGTGGTCTCCGGGGCTTAAAATATGGCGTGACAAGAGATTATGTACTTGGACTTGAAGTGGTTCTGCCAAACGGTGACATCATTAAAACAGGCGGCAAACTTGCAAAGGACGTGGCCGGGTATGATATGACCCGTTTGTTCGTAGGTTCAGAAGGAACGCTCGGGATTGTCACTGAAGCTACGCTGAAGCTTTTGCCGCTTCCAGAAACAAAACAAACGATGCTTTGCTTATATGAAAGCCTAGAGGAAGCAGCCGCTTCAGTGTCGGCGATTATTGCAGAGCGTATCATCCCCGCCACATTAGAATTTATGGATCAGCCGACCCTGGAAGTCGTTGAAGACTTTGCAAAAATTGGTCTGCCGACGGACGTTCAAGCGGTGCTGTTGATCGAACAGGACGGCCATCCTGAGGCGGTTTCCCGTGATATGCAGAGCATCGCAAAAGTCTGCCAGCAGCACGGAGCAAAAGAAGTGAATATCGCTCATTCTGAAGAAGAGGCAAATGCACTTTTAACAGCGAGACGATCCGCTTTATCTGCCCTCGCCCGGTTAAGCCCAACGACCATTTTAGAAGATGCAACTGTCCCCCGGTCTGAAATTGCCAGCATGGTACGGGCAATCGAAGATATTGCGAAGGAGTACAAAGTGAAAATCTGTACATTTGGTCATGCAGGTGATGGCAATTTGCACCCTACTTGTGCAGCAGATGCAAGAAATGAAGAAGAAATGAAACGGGTGGAGGAAGCCTTTCAGGCCATTTTTGAAAAAGCCGTCTCACTTGGCGGCACCATTACGGGTGAACATGGTGTGGGTCTTATGAAAGCCCCTTACTTGGAACTAAAGGTCAAAAAAGAAGGCATTGCAGCAATGAAAGCGATCAAACAAGCGCTAGACCCAGAAAATATGATGAACCCTGATAAAGTGTTTGGTAAAGCCGCAAGAAAGCGGGTGGTGGTCTCATGAGTTCCTCTAAACAAACAGAGATTCAGCAATCATTTCAGCAGCAAATGGACGAAAAAGAGCTGCTCAATTGCATGCGCTGCGGCTTCTGCCTTCCCTCCTGCCCAACTTATATTGAATCTGGTCAACAAGAAACACACTCTCCCCGCGGCCGAATTGCTTTAATGAAGGCGGTAAGAGACGGCGTCATTGAGCCAGATGAAGATGTCGAGCATTCATTGAATCTTTGTCTTGGCTGCCGTGCATGTGAACCGGTCTGCCCTTCTGGCGTCAAATATGGCCGGTTACTTGAGGATGCAAGAGACATCATTCAGCAGCACAAAAAACAATCCATCCCTGTCAAACTTGTGAGACGTGCAGTATTCAAAGGACTCTTTCCTTCACAAAGCCGAATGCGGCAAGCGGCAGGACTTCTTCGATTTTATCAAACATCTGGTCTGCAAACAGCCGCCCGTAAAACTGGCATGCTGAAGGTGCTTCCACCGCACTTACGACTGATGGAACAGGCGCTTCCAAAAGTGCCTCGTCAACAGAAAAACCGTGTGACGGAATACAAAGCCGCTGGCCCAGCAAGTAAGCGTGTCGCCTTTTTTACTGGCTGTTTAATGGACACCGTTTTTTCCAGCACAAACGAAGCGACCATCCAGCTTTTGCAGCTGGCAGGCTGTGACGTTATCGTCCCTCCTATTCAGACGTGCTGCGGAGCGCTTCATGGTCATAGCGGAGAAAAAGAGCAAGCGAAACAGCTAGCAAAGCGGAATATTGAAGCATTTGAAAAGATAGATGCAGATGCCATAGTCATGAATGCGGGCGGTTGTGGTGCTTTTTTAAGTGATTACGATCATTTGCTTCACGATGATCCGGACTTTCAAAAACGAAGTGAAATCTTCTCAAAGAAAATCACCGATATATCAGACATTTTAGTGGAGCTGGAATTTCACCGCCGCATGCCGCTTGCTTTGCCAGAGCAGGTCATCACCTATCAAGATTCCTGTCATTTGCGGAACGGAATGGGTGTACAGCATGCGCCAAGGGTGCTGATGAAGGCCATTCAAGGCATATCATTTAAAGAAATGAAGGATTCGGGCCGGTGCTGCGGCTCAGCTGGCATTTACAACATCTTGCAGCCAAAGATGTCGATGCAAATTTTAGATCATAAAATGACAGAAGCAAGGGAAACAAAGGCTGTTGCCATCGTTACGTCTAATCCAGGCTGTCAGCTGCAAATGGCAGCAGGCATCAAACGCGCGGAGCACTCGCCGACCATGCGTGCCGTCCATCTAGCTGATTTATTATTAGAAGCCGTTCAATATGGAAAAAAAGCGTCCAGCCCATCAAGCTGAACGCTTTTTTTATGCATATCTTTAGACAATTGGTTGGATAATAGAGGCAAATCGCCGAAGGAGCTGGTTCAAATGCTGAAAAAAAACAAACAACAAAAGGATCCGAATTCAGTATTTGAAGCATTGTCACGTTCTGCTGATTTTACAAATGAGCTGTCTCGAAATGGAGATTTTCTGTATAGAATTTCCTTTTTTCGATCTTTAATTAATGGACACCTTCTACATGAACAAATTCTCCCCTCTCTCAAACAAATGCACCTGACACCTACTCTTGAAGAGCTGAAAGAACAAATTCCCATTGAGCAGGCTGTCATCACGAACGATCTTCAAAAAGTGGAAGAAGCCCTTCACCGGGGCAGCATTGCCATTAGACTAGAGACAGATTGGGGCAAAACGCTTCTTTTGCCGATTGAAGAAAAGAAAGGCAGACAAGTTGGTCCGCCTGAGATTGAATTTGGCATTATCAGTGCACAGGAAGCATTTGTGGAGGTTTTAGATACCAATTTAAATTTGGTCAGGCGGCGGCTGCCGACGCCTAACCTGAAAGTTGAGGAAAAGACGGTTGGTACGCTCTCTCAAACAAAAGTAGCCGTGTTATATATTGAAGAAATCGCTAACCCAGAAAACATCGAAACGGTTCTTCAGCGAATTGAGGACGTTGATTATGATCAGATTTTAGATGCGAATTACCTCGCTCAAATGCTTTATGATGTGTCCAATACGATTTTCCCGTTGTTTTTGAATACAGAAAGACCCGACCGCGTGTCTTCAGGTTTATCAGAAGGGAAAATTGCCATATTAGTGGATGGCTCGCCTCATGTCTTGCTTGCCCCAACTATTTTACTTGAGTATTTTTCCACTATGGAAGACTACAATATGTCATGGATTGCGGCTTCTTGCTTTAGGCTGTTACGCATATTTGCTGTGATATTTTCCATTTTTGCGACACCTTTATATGTCGCCGTTTTAACCTTTCATTATGAGCTGATCCCAAAGGATTTATTAGAAACCATTGTATCCTCGCGCTATCTTGTTCCATTTCCTCCGATCATTGAGGCACTATTTTTAGAGACTTCGATTGAATTACTAAGAGAAGCAGGGTCAAGGCTCCCGGCTAAAGTCGGTCAGACGCTCGGGATTGTTGGAGGGATTGTCATTGGACAGGCGGCTGTAGCAGCAGGCTTAACGAGCAATATTTTACTCATTATTGTTGCCCTGTCTGCTCTCGCCTCATTTGTCACGCCTATTTACAAAATGGGCAGTACCATTCGGCTGCTGAGATTTCCCTTCTTACTCGCAGCACAGGTTTGGGGCGCATTAGGCATTGCTGTGATGGGATCTTTTCTGCTCACCCATTTAATGAAATTAACTTCAATTGGCCGCCCATATTTAGAGCCTATTTTTCCAATGCGCCTTGCTGATTTAAAGGGCAGTTTGATTCGTCCTCAGCTCCGTTTTTTGAACAAAAGGCCGGAAAATTTACGACCGCAAAATGAAACCATCCATCGCTCTAAGCCAAAGCAAGGCCGCAAGGGGAAAAATGATTTTTATGAATAAGGAAGTGAAGGCATGAGTTCTTCTTCTGTCAAAGAGAAATTTCAAGTATCTCCTTATTTTGTGTTTTTTCTCGTCAATGCCAATCAAGTCGGTGTCAGCATTTTAAACTTTCAAACAAACCTTGTTCGTTCTATCAATAATGATGGATGGATCGCTATTTTGATTTCTGGCATGAGCGTCAATGTGATGATCTTTCTCATGTACTTGATGTTTAAAAAGGCACCTTCGGATGAATTTGGTGATATCACGCAATATGTATTTGGCAAATGGATTGGGCAATTATTAAACATTCTTTATATCTTATATTTTGCTTCTTTGTCGCTGACCGTTCTTATCCATTACATGGATGTGATCCATGTATGGCTGTTTAAAGAAATTCCTGGTCTTTTGTTTGCATCTGTACTGCTGCTGCTTGTGTATTACATTCATACTGGCGGCTTTAGAACCATTGCTGGCTGGGCATTTTTTAGCATTGTACTGACGTATTGGATGACATTTATCTGTTTTTATGCCATGAAATATAGTCACCTTCGTTTCATGTTCCCAATGTTTGATCATACATTTTCGCAAATGCTTGTGGGAGTCAAAGATGCATCCTTATCCATGTTTGGTTTTGGCACGCTGCTTGTCTATTATCCCTTTATTAAACAAGCTCAGACATCTCAAAAATTTGCTCACATGGGGGTATTATTTACGACATGCTTAAACTTGCTCACTTTTCTCGTCTCTATAGCGTATTACTCAAGTGCTCAGCTCAAATTAACAAAATGGCCGACGCTAACGTTAACGAGCATTGTGAAGCTTCCGTTTATCCAGCGCTTTGAATTTATTGAAGTGTCTCTTTGGCTGCTTCTGATCATTCCTAATATCACGATTCCATTATGGGCAGCGAGCCGAATGGCAAAAAAAATGCTTCATACGAACCAGCGCGTCACGTTCATCGGGCTCAGCATCCTCATTCTGATCATGTTTTCGTTTTTTGCCAGTGCAACTTCTTTTGAAACCTTTAATCAATGGGTGGAATTTAGTGGATTCATTCTGATCTATGGATTGATTGTCTGTATGGTCATTGGACTGATGCTGAAAAAAAGGAGGAAGAAAAAACGAGCATGAAACGTTATATACTTACGGGCCTCATGTTGTGTAGTCTTTTGTTAACCAGCTGTGCAGAGCCCCGCCTTTTAGATGAATTAAATATCTCTCAGGCGGCAGGATTTGATTTATTGGAAGATGGAGAAATGAAGGGCTTCTTTGTCTTCCCTGTCTTTAAAAGTCAAGAACAAGGAAGTTATCAAATATTAAGTGCAAGGTCAAACACCATTAGCAATATTCAATTTCTTGTATCAGAAAAATCGCCTTTTCCAGTCGTCATGGGCCAGGTGCTCGTTATTTTAGTCAGTGAAAAGTTAGCAAAAGAAGTCGGCATGATCGATTTAATGAATTATATTTATCGTGATCCTATTATTGGTTCACGCCAAGTGTTTGCAATTGTAGGCGGAGAAGTGGAAGAGTTATTATACACAAAAATGAATCAAACGAACTTAAATATAGGTGTATATCTCTCTGATCTGCTCACCCAAAATATGCGAAATGGCAATGAACCTGTCACCAATCAGCATATTTTTATGAATCAGATGCTGGCAAAAGGGGTCGATGCATACCTCCCTTACATCAAGAAAACAAACAGTGGCATCAAGATCACAGGAGTCGCTCTGTTTGATCATGAAAAAATGGTCAGTCATATACCTGGAAAAGACACGTTCACATTTAAAGCGATGATTGAAAATCATAAAAATGGCATCTATGAGTTTCAATTGGCAGATCAAGCAAAGACCCATGTCGTCATTGAAAATATCAAATCTCATGTGTCTTACCGAATCAAACCAACGAAAAACCTAACAAAGAAGCCTCATATCATGATTGATATCAAGCTGAAAGGCGAATTAAAAGAATTCATGAAGTCCAAAAAAATTGATAAACCTTCTATATTGAACCATGTTGAAAAAGAAGTAGAAAAACGTGTCGCTCAGCAAGGACAAGACCTTGTTCAATCCTTTAAAAAGCAAAACATAGATCCTCTTGGGCTGGGCCTTAGGTATAGATCAAAAGACAAAGCAGTGACACCAGAAAAATGGAAGAACATTTATCCTGATGCAGATGTACAAGTTAAATGCCACATGAAAATTGTTCAAACGGGAGTCAGCCAATAAAAAGGCTTATTCAAATATGTCTTGCTTGTTCTCCAAGATTTTGCACACTTTCATTTTCACTCGTGGAACATGATCTTTTTGATAATATTCATTTAAAATCTTTTCTATTTCATTTTTATCAGTTTTAAGGATTTTAGGTGAATATTGTTCCACTAGAGCCGGTCTATTCCCGTTTGCACAGTTTGCCATTGTATCTAGTACAATTAAGCTGAAAGGTCTTCCTTTGTTTAGCCAAGATTTCATTCTCTCCCAGGTTGGGTAGCTGACGGCTGCCAGCCTTCCCCACTGATCGTGAAAATGGGTGCAATTTGACTCCATCCAATCCAATATTTTATTAGAACGGAAACGGTGCAGGCAAATAAAAGCACAATTCTTTTTCACTGACAGATTTCATTTTATCTAGAATACGTTGTAATCCCTCATCTTTTGGCAAACTGCTGGCGGCTGCCCATGAAAGCGGATAAAGAAATTCTTCATCCGCTTGATCCAAAAGTTCCCTCACCCACCCAGCAGCAGAGGTACCTAACACATCAGCCGTAATTTCTAACATGCGCGATTTCACTTCGACATGATGTGTTTGATCAAACCTACTTTGAACAGCATCCAAGATTCTTTGCTGATCGTGCTGTTTCAAAGCAACGATGACATCATCCTCAAGAAACCATCTAGTGATTGAAAAGTCTAATAAAGACACAAAATCACGCCTAACCGCTTGTAATGTTGGTGCTTTTTCACTTTTGGTGATGACAACATCCTCCTCTAATTGGAAAGCCTGTCCGTCCTCTCCATAAAAATCATCGTGCAGTAAAAATTGTTTAGAAGAATGGAGAACAGCTAGGTTTTACCATTCAATAGGCCGTAATGAATAGGTAAGTAGTCTTTCGTGGCATTGACGGCATAATTCATAAGGCTGTTTCGGTTCATCAGACGCTTCTAAAATGTCCAATTCATTTTTTTGACAGGCTTCACATAAAGTAGTTGTCCCCAAAAATTCCACTTCCTTTTCCTGCAAATGAATGATCATTCTGCTTTTATCATTCGAGAAAGCATGAGGTGAAATAGAGATTAATCTTTCTATCATCCGCGGCCATTGAACCATGTTGATTCAATTGAAAAGATATTCTAATCTTCATCCTTTACATCGGGGTCTTCCGGAATCGGTTCATTTAAGATCTCTTGGACGAGCTCTTTATATTGTTCGAGCTGCTTTAAATGCGTTTGAAACTGCCCTTGATAAATAAGATAAGATTCCCCGTCAAATACGTAACGGATCTTTTTTTGCTGGATCAATTTTTCAATATACGCTTCTGATACTTCCAAGTATTCAGCTGTTTCTGCGATTGTTAAATACATGCTTGTGCACCACCCGTTCGTTTCATCTATCAAATTATATCATGATCTGCTGAAAAAACGGATGCAGCCTATTCTCTTTTCTGGTGACCATTCTTCATATAGCAAGTAGATCGTCTAGATGCCGGCAAATATGGTATGATAAAATCTGCTAGATGAGAGCTTGCCAACATAAATTTGGTGAAAAAGCCAGGTTCAGTGGTGACTCTATGAGCCGCAAGCCATGCTGGCATATATAGAAAGCATACTCATGAGAAAAGCAAAACAAGCATAGGCTCTTATAAGGATGCTTGAAGAAAATTCGTATTTAAAGGCAGAGTGAAATGAATGGGAACCTTTTTTAATGAAATTTTAACCTGGCTGACAAGCCTTGGTTATGTGGGGGTAGCACTAGGGCTGATGATTGAAATCATTCCGAGTGAAATTGTACTTGCCTATGGCGGATATATGGTGTCAACAGGCACAATCGGTTTTGTTGGAGCTGTTATTGCCGGCGTCATCGGTGGTACGCTCGCCCAGTGTTTTATTTACTGGATCGGTCTGTACGGCGGAAGACCTTTTTTAACAAAGTATGGAAAGTATTTATTCATCCATGAACATCATATCGCGACTGCAGAGCGCTGGTTTGACCGGTATGGAACCGGTGTAGTGTTTACCGCGCGCTTTATCCCTGTTGTGCGCCATGCCATCTCGATTCCAGCAGGTATTGCCAAGATGCCTTTTTTAAAATTTGTTTTCTTGACAGGATTAGCTGCCATCCCTTGGTCTATTTTATTTATCTATCTTGGCATGCAGCTTGGGACAAAATGGGATCATATTCAAAGTGTTGCTCATACTTATACAACCCCTATTATGGTCATTGCTATTGTCCTGATTGTTCTCTATTTTGTACTCAAAAAAATTCGGACGAATCGAAAACGGACAATTTAACAAAAACGCCTTTCACTGATCTGGTGAAAGGCGTTTTTTTATGAGTGTGCTGATTGTTTTTTCATATATTGTGATAATTCTATAATCATTGCACCCATTCTCTCAAGTGAAGGGGCAAGAATTCGGTCTATTCCTTCTTCTTTTAAAGCTTCAGCAGTGACTTTTCCAACAGCTACTGCCAGAACGTCCTGCTCGAATAATGCTTGCAATTCTTCTTTTCTGCCCCATTCTGCGGCCAGTTTGAAAAAGGCGTGAACCTGGACAGCGGTTGTAAAACAGACAGCATGAACTTGTCCATCTTTCATTTCTTGCAGAAGCGTTTCAGCAGCCTCTGGTTCAGGTGGTGTGTGCTGATATGGTAAAAGCGGCAAAACATCTGCCCCCTTGTCATGTAAAAACTGAATGAGAGCTGGTGCATTTTCACCATGAAGCTGAACCATTACACGTTTGCCTTGAAACTCCTTGTCTTCAAGTTTTGAAATTAAGTCACGAACCGTACCGTCTTCATCAGAGACCTCCGGGTGAATCCCGCGTTTTTTCAGCGCAGCAAAGGTTTTGTACCCTCTTGAAGCAATATGGGCATTTGATAGAATGTTCATAAATTCATTACCAAGCTGCAGCTCTTCTGCACTCTCAATTAATGTATCTGTACCGATGCCTGTTGTTAAGATGACCCAGTCTGCCCCTTGTTTCACAAAGGTCTCTATGCCTGGCTTTAATTCTTCTTTTGCTAAAAATACGGTTCCTTGAAGAGAGCGAATAACGGCTTGTCCTCCTTGTTTTTCGACAAGTGTACGCATTTCTTCTGTTTTTCTCGTTCCACAAATGGCAATCGTTTTCCCAGATAAGCCTTTACTCATATTATCCCTCTTTTTCTATCACATTTGATATGTATTAAATATAGATTTATTTGGAAGACGATGCAAGTGTCTACTAAAAAAGAGCTTGACGTTTCTATCGAATTCGAGTATCTTTTGTAAGTGCAAATTGTAGGAGGTCATTATGGAAAAACAGAATGTTCAAGCAATTCGATTATCAATTGCAGACCCAACACCGCTTGGTTTGTTTGGTTTAGCAATGGTGACGCTCGTTGCGTCCTCACAAAAACTAGGAATCACAGATGGCACTTCCCTTATTTTACCTTGGGCTATCTTCCTTGGAGGAATCGCGCAGCTGATCGCGTCCATACAAGATTCAAAGCATCATAATATTTTTGGAGCCACTGCTTTTGGCGCATTCGGTCTTTTCTGGATGGGCGTTGGAACGACTTGGCTCATTCAAGCCGGCGTTTTTGGGAAAACGCTTGCGGGAGCAGCAGATCCAAAACAGCTAGGTTTTGCATTTGTTGGTTATTTGATTTTCAGCTTGTTTATGACGATTGGTGCAATGGAAACACATAAAGTGTTATTTTTGATTTTCGTCTTTATTGATTTCTTATTCATTGGTCTTTCCCTTAGCACGTTTGGTGTGATGTACGATGTGACTCATACCATGGCAGGTATTGCAGAATTGATCATTTCCCTGCTTTCATTTTATGGTTCTGCAGCTGTTGTGCTAAATACACATTTTGGCCGTATTGTTCTGCCAATTGGACAACCATTTCGCATTTTTACAAAAGCATAAATAAAAAAGAACTGCGCTGTGCAGTTCTTTTTTTGTTTATTTTTCTTGCGCCTCTTGAAAGATCTCTCCGATGATTTCATACGAGCGCATTCTTTCTTGATGGTCAAACATATCCGAATTAATCATCACTTCATCAGCTTGAGTAGCTTCAATAAAGGCTTCTAATTCTGTTTTCACCTTTTCTTTATCCCCAATGATAGTCGAGCTTAATTGTTCATCCACCATCGCCTTTTCATATGGACTCCAAAGACCGTCCATGCTGTCGACAGGCGCTTTCAGTTTTCCTGGTGTATTACGAATGAGACTTAAAAACCGCTGATAATGAGAGGTTGCCAAATATTCAGCACGCTCAGTTTGATCTGCAGCAAAAACCGTCACACCAACCATGGCATAAGGCTCTTTTAACACATCAGAAGGTCTAAATGACTGTCTGTACAATTCTAACGCGGGAATTGTATTTTTAGGTGAGAAATGTGCTGCAAAGCAAATGGCAGTCCAAGTTCTCCTGCAAGTCTGGCGCTAAAACCACTTGAACCAAGGAGCCAAATTGGAATGTCCAGGCCTTCTCCTGGAACAGCTCTTACATGTTTTTTAACCTGACCGGTCGGCTTGAAATATTGCATCAGTTCTTCAAGCTGCTCAGGGAAATCTTCTCCGTTATGAAGATTACGTCTAAGCGCTCTTGCTGTTAACTGATCCGTCCCTGGTGCTCGGCCAAGACCTAAATCAATTCTCCCCGGATACAATGTCTCAAGTGTGCCAAATTGTTCGGCTATGACAAGTGAAGAGTGATTTGGCAGCATAATCCCACCAGATCCTACTCGAATTTTTTCAGTTCCTCCCGCAATATATCCAATTAAAACGGACGTTGCAGAGCTCGCAACCCCTTCCATGTTATGGTGTTCTGCCAGCCAGTATCTATGATAGCCCCACTTCTCCGCCTTTTTTGCTAAATCCATGCTACGATCAAAAGATTCTTTAATGGTGCCTCCTTCTGTCACAGAGGATAAATTTAAAACGGAATAGGCTTTGCCCTGTAAAACTGATTGACTCATAAATGATGTCCCCATTTCTGTCAAATATCATACTATTTTATACTTTCAACACCATAACATAAATCCATGAAAGATTTAAATAATTTGATTCGATGATTTTCGAAATGATGATTTTTTAGGTTTTACTTCCAATTTAAAAATTTGCACATAGAATGAAATATCAATTCTAGGAGATGGGCAATTTGTACAATCAATTCGAACACAAATGTCCCTTTTGCGGTAAATACCATGAACAGCCTCATTACAAAAGATCACGTCATGACCGTCCTCTAAAAAGAGACTGTCCATTCATTAAACAAGAATATATAAAACAAAATATATCTCAAGGGGATCACCCCTGCCACATTGCAAAAGGAATAAAGCAATCAAAACCAAATCAAAGAGCTGGACCAAGAGGCCCGGCAGGCCCAGCAGGTCCCCCCGGACCAACCGGACCAACCGGACCTACTGGACCAGCTGGCGGGTTAACCGGCGCTATTCCTTTTAATCCCTCACAATCACAAGATTACGATGCAGGGCAAGTGGTCACGTTTGATGGCAGTACTTACATTGCCAATGTAGACGCTCCATCAGGAATACCTGGACTCTCCCCCGACTATACCCTTTTGGCTGCTTCTGGAGAAACTGGGCCTACGGGTCCTACTGGGATCGGATTAAGTGGTGTTGAATCCTATGATCCTGTAACGGCACCAACATATTCAGTAGGGCAAGTGGTCACTTATGGTGGGGGTACTTATCTTGTGAATTCTTCACCACCTTCAGGTACGCCAGATACGTCGCCAGATTACACACTTTTAGCAGCACCAGGTGAAACTGGACCTGCAGGTGCTACGGGTATTACTGGCGCGACTGGACCTACTGGCGCCACGGGCAGCACCGGAGCTACTGGTCCTACTGGTGCCACAGGTTCTACTGGATCAACGGGCAGCACTGGAGATACTGGTCCTACTGGCGCTACGGGCAGCACTGGATCAACGGGTCCTACCGGTGCCACTGGTATTACTGGAGATACCGGACCTACCGGGGCTACGGGTAGCACTGGAGATACTGGTCCTACCGGAGCTACGGGTAGCACTGGAC
>NZ_LKCP01000086.1:0-57506 GCF_001518755.1 Bacillus sp. AM 13(2015)
TTACGAAGCAGCGGCAGAAACATTTCGCGTAGATCTTGATGGTCTCTTTTTAGAATTCGACGACGATCGTTCTGGCGGATTTGAGCCTCTTCGATATGTGAAGAACCCAAACCTTCAAATCGTACTAGGCCTTGTCACTTCAAAATACGGTGAGCTTGAGCCAGTTGAACAGATTTAAAAACGCATTGAGGAAGCGGCTCAATATGTGGACATTAACCAAATTTGTTTGAGTCCACAATGCGGTTTCGCCTCAACAGAGGAAGGCAACCTGTTAACAGAAGAACAGCAATGGGAAAAGCTGCGTCATGTGATTGAGATTGCTGATCAAGTGTGGACTTCGTAGTTCCTCAAAGGACAAAAAAGACAAACCGCAGTATGAGCGGTTTGTCTTTTTCTTTTATGCATCCAAATGTTCACCATTCGTCGCAATCACTTGTTTATACCAATCGAAGCTTTTCTTTTTCTTTCTATCTAATGTACCGTTTCCTTCATTATCACGGTCGACATAAATGAAGCCGTATCGTTTTTTCATTTCAGCCGTTGATGCGCTGACTAGGTCAATTGGGCCCCAGCTTGTATAACCGATCAGGTCTACTCCGTCTGCGATGGCTTCTCTCGCCTCTAGCAAATGACTTCTGAGGTAATCAATTCGGTAATCGTCTTGAATTGATCCGTCTTCTTCTACTTGATCGACAGCACCCAATCCATTTTCTACGATAAACAATGGTTTTTGATAGCGGTCATACAGTTGATTCAGTGTTGTACGAAGTCCTTTCGGATCAATTTGCCAGCCCCAATCACTTGCTTCTAGATAAGGGTTTTTCACACCTTCAAATAGGTTACCGCCAGTAACTTGTTCAAGGACCTTTGGATCTGTACTCGTCACAAAACTCATATAATAACTGAAGCCAATATAGTCAACTGTATGGTTTCTTAAAATATCTTCGTCCCCGTCTTGGAACTCAATGTTGATGTCATTTTCAAGGAAATAACGTTTCATGTAACCTGGGTAATAGCCTCTTGCCTGTACATCTGAGAAGAACAATGTTTTACGGTCTTGCTCAATTGCAGCAAACATATCCTCTGGTCTTGAGCTGTACGGATATGTGGTCATCGCTGCAATCATACAGCCAATTTTTGCATCTGGAATGATTTCATGTCCTGCTTTAACAGCCAGAGCACTTGCAACAAATTGGTGATGCGCTGCTTGATATTGAATGCTTTTCTCGTCTTCCCCTTCTTCAAATACAAGCCCGCCGCCAGTGAAAGGTGCATGTAACACGACATTGATTTCATTGAAGGTCATCCAATATTTCACTTTATCTTTAAAGCGAGTGAACAATGTTTTAGCGTATGTTTCATAAAGATCCACAAGCTTACGGTTTCTCCATCCACCGTAGTTTTTCACAAGTGCAAGCGGCATTTCATAGTGAGAGATAGTGACAACTGGCTCAATTCCATGCTTATGCAGTTCATCAAAGACTTTTTCATAAAAAGCGAGGCCTGCTTCATTCGGTTCCGCATCGTCGCCATTTGGGAAGATACGCGGCCAAGAAATGGATAGTCTGAAGCACTTGAATCCCATTTCTGCAAAGAGTGCAATATCTTCTTTATAGCGATGGTAGAAATCGATTGCATCATGATATAAGTTAAGGTTTTTCATTGATTCATCGAATGGGTGCATAATACCATTTGGTGATACATCAGCTGTCGATAAGCCTTTTCCGTCTTTATTATAAGCACCTTCAATTTGGTTGCCCGCAACAGCGCCGCCCCATAAGAAACCTTTAGGAAATGTTTTTTCTAACTTGTTCATGTTGAATATCCTCCTCGTTTTCTTCTACACTGACTGTAAGCAGTGTCTCTTTCACTGTAATCGCTCCATCTGTTTTCGCATCAACTTGTGCAAAATCGTTTGTGTTGGTCACAATAACAGGTGTGGTGACATCATAGCCTTCTTGCTGAATGCCCTCGACATCAAATTCAATGAGTACATCTCCTGCTTGAATAAGATCACCTGACTGCACATGACTTGTGAAATACTTTCCGTCAAGTTTTACCGTGTCAATCCCGACATGGATGAGAAGTTCTGTACCTTGTTCACTCTTTAAGCCAATGGCATGTTTTGTGTGGAAAATGGTTTCAACCTTGCCGTTGAACGGTGCTACAACACGCCCAACTGTTGGTACAATGGCTGCACCTTTACCCATGATTTCATTAGAGAATGTTGCATCATTTACTTGATTGAGCGGCTTTAGTTGACCATCTAGCGGGCTTTTTACCACTTCATTTTGAAGTGCTGCTGTGTCTTTCTTTTCTTCTGGTTTGTCTGCTTTTGTATCATCTTTCACTGGTACATCTTTGAATCCTAGAACAAGTGTCATGATCGTTGCTACAACAAATCCGATCACTAAACCGATGATTGAGTAGACAAATGTTGGTCCAATGAATGTTGGGAGACCTGGGAGGCCTGCTGATCCAGATATCACATATGATTTTACTTTAAAGATTGACATGAACACGCCGCCTGCTGCTGCACCAATGAGGGCTGCAAGGAACGGTTTTTTCAATCGCATGTTCACACCATACATAGCAGGTTCAGTAATACCCATTAAGGCTGTGATACTTGTAGACATCGCCAATGATTTGAACGTTTTGTTTTTTGATCTTAAGAAGACACCGAATGCTGCGCCTGCTTGTGCCATATTCGCTACAAACATCATTGGAAGAATGTAGTCAAAACCGTTTAACGTAATGTTGTTGATCATGATTGGAAGCAGTGCATAGTGCATGCCCGTAATGATCAATGGAGACATGAATCCGCCGATTAAGAGTCCGGCCAAAAGACCTGCATGTTTAAACAATAAATCAATTCCACCTGAAAGACCATTTCCGATAATCCCACCAAGCGGTCCAACCGCGATGAGCATAACTGGTACAACGACAAGAAGTGTGACCGTTGGAACAAGGATGATCTTTAATGATTTCGGACTATATTTTTCTGCGAATCTTTCAACATATGAGCCGAGCCAGATGGTGAGCAAAATTGGAATCACCGATGAAGAGTACACAACGGCAACCACTGGCAAGCCTAGAAATTCTGTATTTCCTGCGCCCAGTAAAGCGGTTAACTGCGGGTGCAGTGCTGCTGCGGCAATGGCAGCCGCAATATACTGATTTGTGCCAATTTTTTTGGCTACGCTTACAGCTAGTAGAATCGGTAAGAAGTAAAAGGCTCCGTCTCCGATAGCTGTTAAAATGGCATACGTGCTGCTTTTATCTGATATCCAATGGAACGTGAGCATCAGTGCCAAAATCCCTTTGATCATACCGGCTCCAGCGATAGCCGGAAGAATCGGTGTGAAGACACCAGAGATAAAATCGAAAAGCTTTGATATCACATTTTGCTTTGACGCTTCTTCTGTATCGCTTGACTTTACATCAGCTGATAGACCTGAGTCAGCAATCATCGCTTGATAGACATTTGAGACATCATTGCCAATAATGACATGATATTGACCTCCGCTTTGATTCACGCCCATGACGCCGTCTGTTGATTGCAGCTTCTCTTTATCCGCCTTGCTTTCATCGTATAAGTTGAAGCGAAGTCTTGTCATACAATGCGTAACTTGCTTAACATTCTTTTCACCGCCGACAAGTTCTAGCACTTCTTTTGCTGTTTGTTTGTGGTTCATTGTATTACCCTCCAATCGTTGATTTCATCTTGATATAGAAAAAACCTAAACATCCATTAATGTCCGAGAAATAGCGATTCAGACATTAATCGATATTTAGGTTTTGCCTGCTTAACCAGTAACAATCCTTCATAGCGATTGATCGTTATTTAATTTTTATAAGTCTTTAGATATAAAAAAACCTAAATCATGCCTTATCAAAGATAGGGACAATGATTTAGGTTTTGCCTGCTTGACCAGTAACAATCCTAAAAGATTGTGGGTTATTTAGTTTATAGTTATAAATTATCATGTTAATTTTGTGATGTCAACGCTTTCTTTTTGAATTTATTTTCTTTTTATTACTCTGTCTATATGCAAAGTTAAATATAGCATTTCATCTTCTATGAGACTTCGGTTGTATTCTTTTTGAACATAATCGTTAATTTTTTCTGCGCACTGAAAAGCGGCGGTGTTTTTCTCTTTTACCACTTCATACAGAAACTCATTTTGATTTTCCATTTGTGTTTCGTTAAACAGACGCTGACCAAAAAACTTCAAATGCGTCACAAAACGGAAATAATTTAATGATTCCTCGTCCAAATCAATTTGAAAGTGATACTTAACAATGTTTAAAATGTCTTGAATGAGCTTGGTGATTTGAATAACGTTTGGCATTTCCTCATTGAGCTCTGCATTGACAATATGCATGGCAATAAAGCCGGCTTCATCCTCAGGAAGATGGATGCTCAGCTTGTCCTCAATGATCCGAATGGCTTCTAAACCGCATATAAACTCATCTTTATACAGCCGTTTGATTTCCCAGAGCAAGGCATTTTTGATGTCCATTCCTTTTTGATGACGTTCAATGGCAAAGGTGATATGATCCGTCAGCGTCACATAGATGCTGTCATTTAAATTTTTGTTAAGGGTTGTTCTCGCATGCTCAATAATCGCCTCACACACTTGCATATACTCGATTGGAATATCATAAAGCAGGGTTTTGAATTTTTCTGATATATCTTTATTTTGAATTGAAAATACTTTTTCGATACGTTCTTCGTCAATTGGGTCTCCGCTTTTCTTTTGAAAAGCGATTCCTCTGCCCATAATGACCAGCTCGTGCTGCTCGTCATCATACGCACTGACAACATTATTATTAATTACTTTCGAAATAATCAATTGATACCCCCCAGTACATTCCGCTTTTTCGAGCATTTTATCTTTGATTGATATGTCATGTTATTATTATTTTCAAAAAAGAGGACTTTAAGATGATTTTACATTTTTTTTTGATCCGGTCAACTAGTAAGAATGACATATTACCTCTCAGAAATGACGAAATAGGGGCAAAAAAGTCTAAAAACATATGAAAAAACAACAAAGTGCTAAAATAAATGACATTTTAGCACTTTGTTTAACTTTATAAAATACAAAGGTGTTCATTTTTTGAAGTTTAGAAAAAACACTCACGAGTTGAATGACATCCTTTCTCTTTCATACATAAATCTTTCCAAACTGTTAACGCCTTCTAATTTTTTTGGATGTGATGTTACCAGCGGATTGAATGACCTGTACAATCACAACCAGTACGAAAACAGTGACCACCATGGTGGCTGTATCAAAGCGCTGATACCCATACGTCAATGCCAAATCACCAACTCCGCCTGCTCCAACTGCACCTGCCATTGCAGATGCTCCTACCAAACCAATTGTAGCTGTTGTAAATGTAAGCACAAGTGAGCTGAGACCTTCAGGCAATAAAAATCGATAAATGATTTGCCAAATTGTCGCTCCCATCGCTTCTGCCGCTTCAATTATCCCCTTATCTACCTCAAGAAGTGAGTTTTCAACAAGTCGTGCGATATACGGTGCGGCGTAAACAACGAGCGGTACAATTGCTGCAGTCGTTCCTATCGCTGTTCCAACGACGAGTCGAGTAAATGGAATAAGTGCAACAAGTAAAATAATAAACGGGATCGAGCGTAAAATGTTAATGACAGAATTCAACAGATGAAAAATGGCCGACTGCTCCCAAATGTGTCCCTTTCTTGTGATCACCAGAATAATTCCAAGCGGCAGCCCAATAATGATAGAAAATAAAAGGGATAAAGTGACCATATATAACGTTTGACCAAATCCGGTTAAAAGTTGATCTAGCGATACTTCCATTCCAAAAAGCTGCGTTGTACTAGTCAAGACCTGCTACCTCCTGCACATTGATCTTCTCCTGTTGAATATAAGAAAAAGCTTTTTCAATTTCGGTTTGTTCACCTGTCACTTCAACAATCATATTGCCAAAAGGGGTATCTTGAATTTCTGAAATATTGGCCGACAAGACATTGACATCAATATCATATTTCTTTGCAATTGTGGATAGAAGCGGTTTGCTGGAACTATGACCAATAAAGTTCATTTTCCACACCGTTTTTTGACCATTTTTTAATTCTTCAATTATGCTATTTGGCAAATGCTCATGGATAACCGTTCTGACAAAACGTCTTGCAATATCAGTTTGCGGATGAGAAAAAATCTCATACACTGAACCTTTTTCAACGATTTGACCGTTTTCCATGACAGCTACTTTTGTACATATATCTCGAATGACAGACATTTCATGTGTGATTAACAGAATCGTAATATCATATGCTTGATTAATTTTTTTAAGCAGGTCTAAGATTGCAGACGTCGTATCAGGATCAAGTGCAGATGTCGCTTCATCACATAGAAGAATGGACGGATTCGTTGCCAGTGCACGTGCAATTCCGACACGCTGCTTTTGTCCCCCTGATAGCTGCTCTGGATAATTGTTCGCCTTTGATTCAAGACCTACGAATGATAAAAGTTCGTCTACTCTTTCTTTGATTTTCCGCTTTGAGCTTCCGCTTAATAAAAGTGGCAAGGCCACATTATCAAACACTGTCTTCGATTGAAGTAAATGAAAATGCTGAAAAATCATGCCGATGTCTTTTTTCTCTTTCCTTAAGCTCGCTTTAGACAGTGAGGTCAATATTTTTCCATTCACCTTTACCTCTCCTGATGTCGGCCGTTCTAGTAAGTTCACGAGTCTTAATAGCGTGCTTTTTCCTGCCCCGCTATATCCAACCACACCGAATATATCGCCTTTTTCGATGGTCAGATTGATGTTGGACAAGGCTTCGATGTTTTGCTGTCCACTCTGATATACTTTCTGTACATCTTTAAATTCAATCATAGGCCGGACCTCTCTTTACTTTATTGATATCGATTAACAGGTACACGAAGCCCCAAATGATCCCGAAGCGTGTGCCCTTTGTAATCGGTACGGAATAATTTTCTTTCCTGAAGAATAGGAACAACGAGCTCGACAAAGTCTTTTAATATATCTGGGAGAACAGCAGGAATTAGCATAAATCCATCTGCTGCTCCTGCATCCACCCATTTCTCCATTTCATCTGCTATTTGTTCTGGTGTACCAATCCAATGATCATGTGATGCTGCATTGCTCACCTTGGCATAAAGCTCACCAACTGTTGGGTTTTGTTCATGGATGATACGCATGATCGTTTCAAAATCACTTTGAATACTATCTACATTCTTCCACGCCACCTCTTTTGCAGGCGTGTCTAGAGGATAAGCCGTTAAATCGACATTTCCAACATAACCAGATAAGAACTTTAGTGCCTGCTCAGGCAAGAGCGCTTCGTCAAGCTGACGCTTTTTTTCCTGTGCTTCTTTTTTTGTTCTTCCGATAACCGGTGATATTCCTTGTAAAATATGAAGTTCATTCGGTCTTCTTCCGAATTGAGGCAGCCGTTCTTTCAATTCTTTATAAAACGCTTGAGCAGATTGCAAATCTTTCTTATGACTAAATACCACTTCCGCTGTGCGTGCGGCAAATTGTTGTCCTGGTTCAGAAGAGCCCGCCTGAAAGATGACGGGCTGCCCTTGCGGTGTTCTTCCTATATTTAAAGGACCTCGAACTTGAAAGTATGTACCTTTATGATGAATCGGATGAACTTTTTGTTCATCGTAAAATCGCCCTGTCTCCTTATCTCGAATAAAAGCATCTTCTTCCCAGGAATCCCATAACCCTTGCACGACATCGATGAATTCCTCTGCCATTTGGTAGCGGTCATCATGTTTGACATGTGACGTTCGTCCAAAGTTTTGTGCAGTTCGTCCCGTTGCATCTGCTGTGGTGACGACATTCCACCCAGCACGTCCTCCAGTCGCATGATCAATAGATGCGAATTGTCTTGCAAGCACATATGGCTCACTATAGGTTGTCGAAGCAGTAGCTACAACGCCAATCCGATTTGTAGCAGCGCCCAGCGCCGTAATGAGAATCGCTGGATCAAATCGATTAAGAATATGAGGATGAGAATTTTCATCTATTGCAAGGCTGTCTGCAATAAATACCGCATCAAGTTTTCCTTCCTCTGCTTTCTGAGCCATTTTTTGATAAAAATTCACATCAATGCTTGCATCTGCTTGTACATGCGGGAGTCTCCATGAGCCAAGATGCATACCAGATCCAACGAGATATACGGCTAATTTCATCTCTTTGGTCATGCTCACGCCCCCTCTTTTTGTATAGCTTTGTCATATTCCTTTAGTAATTGATCAATCGGTGTGGTGACTGGCAAAAAATTTCCTTCGTAGTGCTTCTTAATATAATCCGTAACTTTTTTAGAATGTAAAATCTCTGTGATTGTATCAAGCTCTTTCCTTTTCTTCTTTTGGACATCCTTTGTCACAGCAACTATATTCACGTACGGAGCTTCTTTTTTACTTTCATGATATAAAGAACTCGTCAATTTATAACCTGCTTCAAGGGCGACTCCATTATTGATCACCGCTGCATCCACATCATCTAAAAGACGGGGCAGATTTGCCGCTTGAGCAGGAACAATGTCTAAGTTGTATGGATTTTCTAAAATTTTATCCTCTCCCCCTTGTCCATTAAAATCATCCTTTAGCTTGATTAAACCAGCATTTTGCAATAAAACGAGGGCACGAGGCCAGTTGCTATCATCATTTGGAATCGCAATTTTATCGCCCTTTTTAATATCTTTTAAGCTCTTTCTTGTTTTAGAGTAAATACCGAGAGGCGCTGCAATGGTAGCAATATCCGCTACCAGTTCGCTCTTTCTTGTTTTATTCCAGCTTGCTAAATAGGCAAGATGCTGAAAGGAGTTCGCATCTATTTCGCCATCTTCTGTTAATTGATTGAGATCAACGCCACCAGTAAATGTTTTTAACTCTAAAGTAAGGCCTTTCTTTTTCGCCTCTTCCTTTACAACCTTCCAAAAATCAAGGGTTGCCTCAGTGGTTCCTAAAGTCAGCGTTTGTTTTTCATTCGACGCATTTGTTTGTCCGCAAGCGGTAACAAGGAGGCTCAGTATGAAAATAAAAGCGAGTATATTGATTTTTCTCATGTAGATTCATCCCCTCTTTATGAACTAACGGCTTTTGTTTGATTTGTCACGTCCTCAAATGTAATATCAATGGCATTCACGAGTGAACGTCTAATGGTGCAGCCTCTTTCAGCAGATGTAATGACCTTTTGACGAACCTCTTCACTTAATTCTTTAGGCAGCTTGATTGACAGGTGTATTTTTTCTACTCTGGATGGTCCCTCCACAGCTTTTTGCGCTTGGACAGCCACGTTGAAATTTTCCTCTGTGATCGGAGTCCCTTCCCTTTCTAATAACACTCGTAAATTGAGCGATGTGCAGTATCCAAGTGAAGCGCCTAATAATTCAAGTGGTGTTAAGCCCTCTGTTCCAATGGTGCGACTGCCTTTTACCTGTTTGCCACTTTCGTTATAAATCGAAAATTCTTCTCCATCTAATTTAATATTTGTCATTGCATTCATCCCCTATATTCGTTTTAGTTCGTGATTTCACTGACTGGTTTATCGACAGGAATTTTCGTTCCGCCAAATTCCTTTTTGACATAGTTCTGAACTTCTTTTGAATGATAAACCTCTGCTAGTTTTTTTAACGTTTTGTTGTCTTTGTTTTTTTCTTGTGTCACAAGCAGGTTGATATTCGCCTTCGTATCTTGATTTACTTCTTCGTGATATAGCGAGTCTTTAATGGCGTTTAGACCGGCATCAAGTGCAACACTGTTTCCAATTAGCGCAGCGTCTACATCCGGGAGCACTCGTGCCGTAGCTGTACCATCTGTTTCAACAAATTGCAGCTTTTTCGGATTGTCATCAATGTCCTTCAAGGTGCTAAAAGAGTTGAAATCGGACTTTAGCTTGATGAGACCAGCCTTTTCTAGCACTCTGAGTCCTCTTGCAGTATTCGCTGTATCATTTGGAATCGCCACTTTCGCACCGTTTGGAATGTCCTCAAGTTTTTGATATTTGTCAGAGTAAAGCCCCATTGGTTCAAGATACGTTGTGGCGATGGCGACAAGCTTTGCCTTCTTTTTCTTCACGTAATCTTGGAAATAGGATAGTGATTGGAAGGCATTCACATCTACTTGACCATCATTTGTGGCTTCATTGATTTGCACGCCGTCATTAAATTCTTTGACTTCAATATTCAAACCTGCTTTTTTTGCCTCATCTGATTTCGCAATAAACTGCCAAACTTGGGCGTCTGATCCTTGTGATGCAATCACAATTTTATCCTGATTTCCTTTGCTGCTTGACTGTTGACCACCGCATGCGGCTAGGACTGTCACTATCATTGCTAGTAAAATAAACACACTATTTTTTCTCATTGTCATCTTCTCCTTTTATGCCAATGTCTCTGCGTGATCGTGATGAAAGGCATCCTTTAAAAGAACAAGAGACCTTTTTCGTTTTTCCGCATCATCAATTGGTGTCAAAATGATAAATTCATCAATTCCCAGCTTCTTCTGCAAAGCAAGTAGCTCCTCTCGAACTAACGCTTGTGTGCCGAAAATGATCTTTCGCTCTTGTTTTTTAATCTCATAGGGTTCTCCGCTTTGATTTCCAAATTCTCTTGCATTTTCTTCGCTTGCTAGGGTAAATGTTTTTCCACTCTTTAAGTGGACTTTGACAATTTCGTCATTTGAAATAAGGCTTTTCGCTTCTTCATTGGTTTCAGCTGTGATAACAGGCAATGCGAGAATGAATGCCGGCTTCTTCTGTACATGTGGATCTACGTTCTGTTGAAATGCTTCGATTGCTCCCTCTAGTTCCTGTTCATCACTATTGATAAATTGGGCAAAGACAAAGGAAACGCCTAGTTTAGCAGCAAGCTCAGCACTCCCCTTACTTGTACCAAGCAAAATAAGATCAGCAGGTACCGGCGGGAGCGGATAGGCTCTAATCTCATCCCCTTTTTCATCCGTATGTTTTTGGTTATGAAGCCACAGGGCCAGCTCTTTGATTTTTTCTGTGAACGGATAATGATCCTGTAATACACCTTTTTGTAAGGTAGCAGTTGAGACAGGCAGTCCACCAGGTGATTTCCCTACACCGAGATCCACTCTTCCTGGTGCAAGGCTGGCTAGTACATTGAAGTTCTCCGCAACTTTATATGGGCTATAGTGCTGTAGCATCACTCCACCAGATCCGATTTTGATTTGTTTTGTTTGAGCGAGCAGATATGAAATGAGCACCTCCGGCGAAGATCCTGCACGCTCTTTCATATTGTGGTGTTCCGCTACCCAAAACCGATGGAATCCTTTTTCATCTGCCATCTTTGCTAGTTCGACGGTATGCTGCAAAGCTTCTTGAGCGGTCTCATTTTGATGGACAGTACTTTGATCAAGAACGCTTAATTTTAGTGACGACATCATTAATCACCTCATCTATGGTTGTCAAAACTGATTATCACTATAAAAATAGTATGATTTATATGTAGACAAATCTCATTTATGCAAGCATTAGGCTCCTATTGAATTGTTGATAAATCGTTTTGACACGATCAGTAAAAACAGATTTTGTGCCTTTTAATGAAACAAGACTGATTTGATGACTCACGCTTAGCATGTTCAATTTCTTTTTCATCAACGTGCCTTCTCTCAGCTCTTTCATCACACTCAATTCAGGTAAAAAACCGACTTTTCCATGTCTAATTAGTTCTTTAGCTACCTCAAGATTGTCTGTGTGAAAACCAATATTAGGCGTCTGTGGAAGTGCTTCAAATATTTTATGAATCATTGCCCAATCAAATGAGCCACATTGATAAAAGACAATGGGATGATGGCTAATATCCTCAATCGTTGGCTTCTCATTCGACAATAATTCATGATCTGGTGGAACAATCAAGTGAATTTGATTGTCTAACAGTTTAAAAGAATCCACTCCTGGATGGGAAGTATGCTTCATTAATCCAAATTCCACCTGTTGATTTAAAATCGCTTCGAGCATCGAATCATTCGTTGTCGTCATCGTTTTAAATGTCACATTTGGGTAGCATTTGCTCAAATACGGTAATAGATACGGTAAATAATATTGTGCCATTAATAAATTGGAACCAATCGTGACTTGATCTTTTTCGTTCGGCACATGTAATTGTTTTTTTCCATTTTGATAACTTTTTAAAATCTCCTCGGCATATGGTAAGAAATTCTTTCCCTGTTCAGTGAGGTGAAACTGTTTCCCTTTTCTCATGAACAATTTTATATTGAGTTCGCGCTCTAAAGACTGAATTCTTGCAGAGACAGAAGGCTGTGACAAAAACAGTGCGTCTGCTGCTTTTCTAAAACTCTCAAAATGATTAACATAAACAAATGCCTCTAAGTGGTCAATGTTCATGGCGCACCTTCTTTGTAAATTAATGTTTCACATTCTATCACACAGATATTAATCAGACAATTCAGATATTTAAAATATAAATGAATAAAATTCTAATTTGACTTATCATGTAAATTAAAACACAGTAAATTTGTATGTTTAATTTATATTAATATTATACTTCAATTTTTTCACGGTCAATTTGATTTCATTCGAATACTTTTATAGGTTAATAGATATTTTCTATCAATAATCGTTAGAGCTTTGACCACAAAAAAACCTCCATCTGAGATGGAGGTGCATACCGTAGGCAAATCTTCTATAAAGAGTGTTTTTACAAAATCAAGAACAGTCCCAATTATAGACGACATTCTCGAAATTTTTTCGTTTGAGGTCTTCTGGTTTGATAAAAAAGTTGGCGATTCCGCAATCTCCCCACAACATATCTACTTCATCATCTGAGTCAATTTGCAATAACAGAACGGTATGTTCTTGATCTTCATAAGTACGCGGATCTTCTTGTGTAAACCCTGGATACCCGCCCAATTTGTGACCAAAGCCACTCTCTGTTTCATAGAATTCATCCAACAGGGTATCTGCTTCATCACCATTAACACCATCTGCATCTTCAAATAGGTTCCAGCTGTTCTTTCCTGTGACTTTTTCAAAACGGAAATCTCCTACACTGATCGTTTCGCTTGCTAATTCACCTGTAATTGCGCCTTCCTTCGTAACAGGAAAATAAAAATCGTCTGGAATTTTCACAAAAGAAAAATCGGTCAATAACTCTTCTTCTGCTAAGAAAGGTTCTTCAATAAATTTGATCCGGAAATCTTTTTGTTCTGTTTTATGGTCAATATTCATTCCATAAAGATCATCATGCACAGAAATAAAGACTTGCAAAAGTCCTGTTTCTGGATAATCTTTCAGCTTCGGAAGCTGGCCGAAATTAATTTGTGCCAAAAGTTTCATAGGATGCCCTTCGCCGTCAACTGGATATTCGTCGCTCTTTGGGAAGTAAGGATCTCCTGCTATTTTGCTGTCGTATAGTCCTGTTTTTCCGTGTTTCATCTGTAATTGAATCATTGGTTTTTCAGTTTCTTCTAACAACGGACGGTAGGGTGCAAGTATTTCTTTCAGCTTCGCTGATTGTGTCACGATGATCTTCCTCCTTATGAATAGGTCTAATCACAAAACTAGTCTCTCTTTTTCTATCATACAGAAGTGTACCCTGCCTGTCAGCGATAAAACGGTCATGATCCTAACAAGTTTCTCACCTTGAAATGATAAAAAAACCTCCGATTCAGCTGGAGGTTTTGTCATTCTTTATTTTACTTGATAGTTCACTAAGTCGTTTGCCAATGATTTCATTGTTTCGTTTGTTTCATGAAGGCCTTCAATAATTTTTGTAAAAGTGCCAACAAGTTCTGCCTGATGCTCAGAGGAAGCGACAATTTGCGCAATTTCTTCTTCCATTCCTTTGATCGATCCCTGCACATCTTTTAGGGCTGTTTCAATATCAGTTGTCGCCTGTTTCGCGTGAGTTGACAGCTTTCTCACTTCTGTTGCGACCACTCCAAAGCCTGCTCCTGCTTCTCCCACTCTTGCAGCTTCTATTGATGCGTTAAGTCCAAGTAAGTTCGTTTGATCAGAGATACCTTTAATGAGATTAGACACTTGATTGATTTTAGAGGAATTTTCGACAGTGGTTTTCGTATTTTGTAGAATTTGTTCACTTGTCGCTTGTAGTTCCTCTGAATGTGCGGCAACCTGCTGTACCATTGCGACTAGTTTTTCGGAAGCCTCGTTGCTCTCCGTCATGATGTGCTCTAATCGTTGTTGATTCGTTTGGTCATAGGCCACACAGAAGGCAGCAACCACTTGACCTGATTCATCAGTAATTGGAACGGCTACGATATCCATTGGAATCCCGTATACTTCTTTCGGAATTTGGATAAACGATGGTTCTCTCCCATTTTTCAGCATCGCAAAGTTTTGGAATCCAGGATCTACTGTATCACCAGCTTTAAATCCTAAATCAATATTCCCATGTTGCTGATAATAAAGAACCTTCTCTTTCCCTAAAACAGAAAAAGTTAGCTGTTCTCTCATAGCAAGTCCAATGATTGGTAAAGCGTCTATTATGTTATCAATTCTCTGTGACATTCGCTTACGTTCATCCTCTCTTTTTCTCAGTACACCTTCTTTATCGGTTCGTTATATGATCTATTACAGCCTGTAATGTGTACTAATATCAATCAAATGACCTAAGGCATATAAAAAGCCCACATTCTATCTAGTGAATGTGGGTGTTTTTTAAAAAAAGTAAAATGCACATAAAGACACTGATACCGATGAGAAAAAGATACATGTAGTCAATCCATGAGGTGCTGATGATATGATAATACGTTCGCTCTCTCGTCCCTGTGAAGCCCCTGGCTTCCATTGCAATCGCTAAACGCTCTGATTTTCGTACGCCCTGCGTAAAAAGGGGTAATGCATAACGCATAAAGGCCTTCCAGCTGTTTTTTTGCTTGTAGCCTCTGATTTTATGTGCAGCTTTCATTTGTTTTAATTCATTTTGAAATAACGGAATAAACCGGAAGCCGGCAAGCATTCCATACGCCCATTTTGGGGACATTCGGCATTGATGAATCAAACTCATCATAAATGCCGTCAAATCTGTTGTGGACGTAAAAAGGAGGCCAAATGTTACAAATCCAAGCATTCTGAAAGCGATGGTGAGACCATTTCTTAAGCTCTCCTCTGTGATATGAAACCACGCCCACTTCCAAACGGTATGATCCCCCTTGCCGAAGGCCGCCATCATCCAGAACACGAGAATAAAAAAGAGCAGATAAGGGACAAGCCTTGTAACGAGATACTTCATATTCCATCCGCCTAAAACAACTCCAATGCCAAGAGCAAACAGCCAAATGATAAAGGTAGTTTTAGGGTCAGAAATCGCCATGAGACAGCACATCGCAAGTAGATGAGCGAGTAATTTCATGACTGGATTTACAGTGGAGAGAAAGGAGTGATTACTTTGCAATCGTCAGCACGTCCTTTCTTTCAGCCACATAGCGATAATGTAAAGGTGCTCTCAGCTGATAAGCATCGACAAGTTCCTGATTTGAAAATAAATCATAAGGGGTGCCATCATACACATGCTTCCCTTGATGAAAAAGAAGCACTTGGTCGGCACATTCATCGACAAGCTCCATATCATGTGTAACCATCACAATGGTCGTGCCTTGGCGCTGACGCTCTTTCAAACGCCTCATTAATTCCTTCGCCGTTTTTTCATCCTGCCCGAAAGTCGGTTCATCTAACAGCAATACATCTTGATCAAAAAGAAGCATCGTGGCAACACTCAATCTTCTTTTTTGCCCTAAACTTAAGGTGAAGGGATGTGCATTTGCATGCTTCTCTAAACCGAACTCTTTCAGCAGCTGAACCGTTTTTTCTTGTACGACTGATTCTGGCCAGTTTCGCTGTCTGCCGCCAAAGGCGATTTCATCGAATACTGTGTCTTGTATAAATTGAAGCTCCGGATTTTGAAACACAAAGCCTGCTTTTTCATAGAGTAGTCGGTCAGACCATTTTTTAAGGTCTGTTTCTTTTAAGTAAATATGACCTTTTTTAGCTGGCTCTAAGCGGATCAAATGTTTGAGAAACGTACTTTTTCCGCTCCCATTTTCTCCAATAATCGCCACCCAATCTCCTGCTTTGATATCAAGCTGAAGGTTACTCATAATCCTTTTTTTCCCGTAGCTTAATTGAAGATTTTCTGTACGAATCATTGTCTCTCGTTCGATTGACGGCACTTTTTCATGCTGCGCTTTTCTTGCTTCATAGGTTTGCATAAAGGTTTGACTCAGTGGATGAAATGGATCTTGAATAATCGTGGACCATTTCTCGGGAAATAATTTTGGCCGCCAAATTCCTGCCTCTTTCATTTCTTCCTCATATGTCACGAGCACATCTTTTGGAGCTCCATCTGCTAAAATGCTGCCTTGATCATCTAATAAAATCACCCGATCCATCCATTCGATGACTCCGTCAAGCACATGCTCTACAAAAATCATGGTTTGCTGCTGATCGGCTGCAAGCTGCTGCAGCAGTTGAAATATGTCCATTCTACCTGCCGGGTCAAGCTGTGCGGTTGGTTCATCAAAGAATAGAACATCCGGCTGTAATGCTAGTAAACAAGCAAGTGCCAATCGCTGCTTCATGCCGCCAGATAAAGTGTGAATCTCTGTATGCGGATCGACATTCAGTTGGACTTTTTGCATGAGCTGCTGAATGATGTCATCCATCTCTTCACGTGGGACGGAACGATTCTCTAAGCTAAAGGCAATTTCTTCATTGACGCGGTGCATACAAAACTGAGAGTCTGGATCTTGAAACATGACGCCTGTATGTCTTTGTAACACCACTTCGCCCTGCATGTCAGCTTCCACATGCTCTGGAATGATTCCAGCCAGAACCGAAATGAGCGTGGATTTCCCGCTTCCGCTCGGTCCTAAAATAAGCACCTTTTCCCCTTTTTGAATCGTAAGAGAGATTTGATGCAAAACTGGCTTAGGCTGTTCATAAAAACGGACAGTCAGATCATTGCACGCGAGAAATGAATTCATGCTGTTCACCTTTATTTCGTTTTTCTTTCATGATGGCATATTGATTGAGTACACCAGTTTTGGATAGTGCCTCCACCACCACTTTCGCAAGGCATCCGCCAAGTATCATTCCACTAATGATTTGAGTCACAAGCGTCATAAGTAAAACTTGAGGCGTATAATATCCGAAGCCATTTGCCACGAGACTGTACGCCATCGCTCCGATAGCGGCAAAGGCACCAGACAGCATCAGTGTCCACATGCGGTATCGTTTATACCCAAAAAGAGCGAAGGCGATTTCTGCCCCAAGCCCTTGGCATACACCAATCAGCAGAGCTGAAAGTCCGAAGTGGCTGCCTGTCAATAATTCCACAGCCGCGGCAGCTGTTTCCGCAATCAGGGCAGCCCCCGGCTTTTGAATGATATACGCAACGATTGGACTGGCAATGACCCATATTCCAAACATGATATTGCCTCCTGCTGGGCCAACAAGTGCTGTAATCGGTAAGTAAAGTGTGGACCATCCTAAATAGATCACACCGCACGCAACGGATAAAATCACGGCAAGGACGACTTCTTTCATCTTCCATGTCATGATGAATGCACCTCCAGTTGAACTGGCCACTCTTCAACAGTAAAGGCCATTTCCCAAAACTTGTACTCGAGCTGGCAGCTTAAGATAAAATGCTGTTTCATTTTTTCCTTTTCCTTCTCACTTGCTGCTTCTGCCAATTGATCGAGCCGTTTGCAAAGCTCACCTGTGACAGAATCGGTTAACCCTCCATAAAACGTGATCCATTCATAAAACGGATGTGACAGGTCTGGCTGCACATCTGTGAGCATTCGTTTCCCTATTTCCCAATATGTCCAAGGACATGGAAGCAGGACAGCGATGATTTCACCAAGCGTACCTTCCTGTGCGACTTGCAGCATGTGATGAATATAGTGATGAGCACTCGGAGCCAAAGAAGCACCTTGGAGCTCATCATACGCTACTCCTGCCACTCGGCAAAGGTTTTGATGAGGGTGCGTTTCACTATCTAGTACAAACGCAATCTGCTGATGAAAAAACGCAATATCCTCTCTGTCTGTACATCTGCTGAGCGCTGCTGCATAAATTTTAATGAATGCTTGTAAGTATTCTGCATCCTGTTTGACATAATGAATGATCTGTTCCTTTTCCAGCTTTCCTGCTGCCAGGCCTCTAACGAACGGATGCTGATAAATGGCTTCAAATAACGGTTCTGCTTCTTTCCTTAATTGCGTAGAAAATGTCATAAAAAAAGCCTCCTCTTCTTCAGTTGAATAAATGAAAAAGCCACCCCAAATGGAGCGGCCTTCTTATCGATTCAATCATGAATAAGACAAGGTCCAGCTCCACTTCCCTCCGCTAGTACGAACTAGATCAGGTTCAAAGGGTCCAAGATTTTCTCTTGTCTCAGTCATACATGACTCCCCTAGTGGACTTTTGTCATTTAATTATCTTTACTCTACACATGTGGCGATTTGATGTCAACCGCCTTTCTTAATTCAACGTTCTGATTGTTGGCAGTTTCTCGATTCCTGCAGCATAGTAGAAATTCAACACACTGAAGAAATCGATCGGCTTTCCTGTTTTTAAATCTACAGCTAAAATATGATCACCGTAATTTGTCATATCATCAATATCTAAGCGTCTTGGTGTTGTCTTCCCAAGTGTATCAACAAAGCTACTATGGTAGTACTGCCCGCTAGCAAACGATGATTCATGATACATAAATAAAGTCTCCACATCTAAGTAGACGAGAATGGCCTCTGAGGAACTTGCGTATGGAGCAGAGTACGACACTGGTGCCGAAATACTTTTCACCTTCACACTGTCAACAGAATGAGTTCTCTGTTCATATTTTCCATCATATGAGAAGTAAAATACACGCTCCCATTTATAATCGGCGGTCTTAGATTGTTTGTTATACACTTTTGTACCATTTGCGAAAACATCCCCATTGGCATACGTAGCGACAAAGTATTGCAATGTTGATGACAGGGATTCAGCACCTGTGAAATTTGGTGGGTTTTTGGCATTTACCTGTAATGTATATGAGTCTCCAAAGTCTCCACCACTGGTAATACCAAACGCATAATCACCCGCTGGTAAATTGCTTAACGCAAGCAGACTGCCTGCCGGTTGAATAAGATCCGTTGGGTAGGCTTGTCCTGTTTCATAATCAACAACAAACAATTGAACGAAATAATCAGGGTTTGAAGAAGTAATCCGGCTGATGAGTGCCTGAGGTGAAGATGTGCTTAAAAACCATAAATCAACTGGGTCTTCCTCTGTTAAGACAGCCGATTGATTTATGGCTAGTCCATCAATGGAGCGAACGGCAGACGTGCGCATTTTGCCATCTTTAGCAGCTTTTCGTTTGATACTGATTCCTTTCTTCTTATTCACTTTAAATGATTTTTTCACTTGCTTCTGTTGGATAGCGGTTCCTTCATCCTGCTTCAAAAACGACTCTTGCACTTGCTGAATCGCTTTTTCTGTCAGGAGTGATTGTTTCCCACTTGATTTTGGTGCTTCTTCTGCTTTTAATGCTGGTGAAAACAAACCTGTTGCGATGAGTAAAACAGACAGTAAAGCTGCAGTGATTTTGACATAAAATGCTCTCACAGGAACATCCCCTTTTCCTCTTTTGGGTTTTTTACCCTGTGATAATTTTACCATTATTCCAATCATTGTTTTGGTCTTTTTTGGGACATTTTTATAACAAAAAAACCAGCCGCATGTAACGGCTGGTTTTTGATCGTTTTATGCAATAGTTTTAACAAACAAACGTGCTGTTTCTGCACTTGATCCTGGGTTTTGTCCAGTAATGATTTGTCCGTCAACGACAGCAAATGGCGCAAAGGCATCTCCTTTTTCAAACGCTGCCCCCTGCTCACGAAGTTTTGTTTCCAATAAAAATGGAACCTTTGGTGTCAGCTGCACGGCTTCCTCTTCTTCGTTGGTGAAGCCTGTGATTTTTTTGCCTTCGATAAATGATTTGCCATTTTCGTCCTTCACATCAACGAATGCTGAAACACCATGACAAACGGCTCCGATCGCACCATTTTTATCTGAAACCGCTAAGATCGCATCCGCTACCAATTGATTAGACGCAAAGTCGATCATAGGGCCGTGTCCCCCAGCAAAGAAAATGCCGTCATAATCAGCTGGATTCACATCTGTAAGCGCCTTTGTGTCTTGAAGTAGTTCATACACATCTTGATATTGCGCTGGGACACCTTCAGGAATTGAATTTTTGTCAATTGGTACAGTACCGCCTTGAATAGAGACAATTTGTACTTCTAGTTCATTTTCTTTAAAAATATGAAATGGCTCTGCTAACTCTTCTAACCATAAGCCTGTTGGATGTCCATTCATTTCTGGGCTGCTTGTCGATAATAATAACACTTTCTTACTCATCTTGATCATCCTTTCGATTTATCCTGTGGTTATTTTATATTTTGCACAATTAAATATCAAGCAATATGACTTTAGGTCAGTTCTTTATGTTATACCCGATTTTCTAAAAAATATGGTATGACTCAAAATCTAATCAATATGTCACATTCTATTGGTAGGGAATTTCATGTAAAATTGTCATTGAGTGATATAATATGAGGAAAGATTGACAGATCTCTCGTGTCACATGAGGAGATTTTTAAAGGAGTGGAAAAAGAGATGAAAACCTATTCGATTGTGATGATCATCATCACGCTCTGTATTATATTGGCCGTCTTTTTGATGAACCTAACAGGGGTCATGTACGGAAAAATCATTTTGGCCGTTGCTGTTGCCCTTTGTCTGACATCCATTATTCGTTTGATGGGACTTCGAAAAAGATAAAAGCCGCCCTTTTCTAGGGGCGGCTTTATTTAAGATTAGATCGCCAGCATCAGTGCAATTAATGCAAGAAGCGCTGGTACTCCTTGTTTGATGATAATTGATTTATTGGATGTTACACCGCCAAATACTGCTGCGATGATCACACAAAGAATGAAAAATAGCTGAATCATATATCCAACGGTATTCGATCCAAGAATGAGTCCCCAAATGAGTCCTGCTGCTAAAAACCCGTTATAAAGCCCCTGATTAGCAAACATCACTTTGACATTTGAATCTTTTTGCAAGTGTTCTGGCAGCTTAAAAGATCTCTTCGCCATCTTTGATTCCATAAAAAACATTTCTAATAACATGATGACAATGTGTTCTAATGCGACAATTCCTACTAAAATCATTGCTAAAATATTCAATTTAGTTAATTCCTTTCTGATAGACGTTCACGAATTTCTATTTTATCCGTGTATAAATCAAAGTCTTGTATTAATTCTAGGGCTTCTGTAAAGCGACTTTGTGGAATGTCTTTCATTTTTCTCACGCCGAATTCCTTTTTAATAAAAGCCATGATGGTATTGATATGAAGCTTACCATGACCATCATACTCCAAATGGCTGCAAAAAGTCTGCATCGTCCCTCGAATCACCTTTAATTGCTTGGCAGTGACATAACTCATTGGTAACGCTCATCCTTTCCTTTGTTTTAACAGCTAAAAGAATCATGGTTGAAAGAAAAACCTTCCAGGCTCTATTATATAATGGTTTCAATCGGATATCAAAATAAAAAAGAACAGACATTCGATTAAAAACCAAATCGTGTCCTTATTATAGTGTCCTTATTATCCTTTCCTCACATATCAAAAAGCCGGATTCAATAGTAGAATCCGGCTTTCTATTTAGTTACTTTTCGAAATTAACACCTTTCCAACAGAACGATCCTTACTTTGTCCAACGACTTTAAAGGATAATCCATAGTTCGGTACATCGCGTCCTGCATCTGGGTTGTTTGGATTCACATAGTTCTTTTTATCACTAAATGTACGAGTCGGGCGAATGTAGCGATCTTGCAAAGTTAAGCCCGTTGTTGCTGTATAATCGATATTCAGCTTTGTACTTGGATTCAAAGAGAATGCTGCATCATGTACTTGGAAGCCTGTGGCGGCAATGGAACCGTCACTCCATTTTAATACTTGCTGATCTGCATCTACTACGCCAAGGAAGCCGTTCCCCGGATGCTTTCCAACCCAGTTATCACTGTATGATTGATCGACTAACCACACGACCAAACCGTTATTATAGCTCATCAGACTTGCACCGCGTTTAATATGCTTTAAGCCTTTATCGACATCAGCATAAGAGCGCCACTCTAGTAAATAGTATTGTGCTGCATATTGTTTTCCATTAGATTTTGAGAATCCATTAAAGGTAAAAGTAGATGTACCCTCGGCATCATCTGACCATACGTTCGTTCCGTCTGCTTTGACGTTCAGATCATCTACGAATAAACCTGGAAGTGAATAGCCTGCATCGGTTGTGTAACGGAATTGCAGGTCGATTTTCTTCCCTGCATAAGCAGACAGGTCAAAGGATGCATCTACCCAGCCGTCTGATTTTCCATCGATGCCATTGCCTTCGTTTGCACCTGCTTCATTTCGATCATTCGTGATGTTACCCGCGATGGTCTTCCATTGATCAGTCCCTGTTTCACGCACTTCGACATACGCATAATCATAATCTTCTTCAATATCGTACCACGCTTTAAATGTCAGCTCTGCTTTGCTTCCTTTTGATAAATCAATACCTGTTGTCGTCATGGTTGCATTCAAATTGTCACCCGTTCCGCTGAAGTACGAATATTTTCCTTGAGCAGGTGTCGTGACGACAATCTCTTTATCTGGTAAATCTACTCGAACGGCATCATGGTTCGTTCCTTTTGTTGCTGCTTCATCAATTAAGACGGTTTTGCTTTTCTTTAATGTTTTACCATCGATGGTTTGTCCAGAAAGCCAGTTGCCCCCATGCAGATTTTGAAGCATTTCTTTCGCATATGGGCTAAAGCCTGTTGGTTCCGTACCAGGAACTTTACCTGCCCAGCTTCCGCTTGACATGATCGACCAATAAGAAACGGGCTCTCCGTTGCCTGTGTACTGTGTATCGTACTCGTCAGGAAGACCAAGATCATGTCCGAATTCATGTGTAAACACACCTGCTGCGCCATCTTCAGGCTCAATGGTGTAATCCAATGCGCCTATTTTCCCGCCTTGCCCGACTTCAGATTCAGTATCCGGAATTTCAAATACATCACCAAGTGACCAGCGGTGTGACCAAATCGCATCAGCGCCAAGTTGTCCGCCGCCTGCTTCTTCACCTACACCCGCGTGAACGACCATCAGATGGTCAATGATGCCGTCTGGCTCGTTATAAACACCGTCGCCATCAATATCATAGCGGTCCCATTGATCATACTCGCCGAGATCAACATTCGGATCTTTGGCTGCTGCTTCGAGTGCTTCTTTTACCAATTCGCGCGGTCTGCCGTCACTGCCTGAATCGTCAGGTACGTTCCCGCCGTAATATGCTGCTTCATGCTTCGCTGTATACCATCCTGCAACTGTTCCACTGACTGTGTAACTGCCGCCGGATTGCTTTTCATAATATTGCTTCATGGATACTTTTCGTTTCCCATCTGGACCGATGTAGCCATTTTTTCCGAAAAGCATATCTTGATAATGCTGTTGATCAAACTTGTCATAATACATATCAGTCTCTTCTTTTTTGATACTATTATGCTTATAATCTTTAAAATCTACTAATAAAACCAATACCTTATCATTGCGGACGTCACCTTTATACTTTTCCTTTTTGACCGGTTTTACTTGATTGCCTTCTTTTCCTTTATGCTTCTTTAACTTTTTCTTTTTGGCAAGTTTGTTATGTACCTCTTGTTTGTATTCTTTGAGGAATTCAGGCTCTTCTGTTAAAGTGCTGGCACTTTGTTTCATTGCCGATTCTTCTTTTTTCTTTAGATAGTTCTTTAATGCTTTTTGGGTTTCTGCCTCATTAGCATTCTTTTTGATCTTTCCTTGTTTTTTCAAGGCTTTGACGAGACGGTCTTCATTTACGACGCTTGAGTCAAATGGAATACCTGAATAGTGACCGCCGTCAGAGGATGTTGATTTTTCTGTGGTGTGGGCAGATAGAGGGGTGCTGAAAGCTGTCAATGTGCCTAAACTTAGCACAGCGGTTAGTGCAATTTTCGTCCATTTCCCTTGTTTCATATTGGTTCCTCCCTATTTTGGTAATAAATAATATCTAATTCTAGCATATTCCAATATAGTTAAGTCGAAAAACATTTTATTTTCAGAAATTTTGTGGAAAATGCACAATACGTAAATGAAATGGGTGAAACCATATTCCGAAATAAAAGAACCCTAGGCGATAATCGCCTAGGGTGTTTGTTGTTTTTCTATGAAAGCTGCTGGCCTTGAAAGGCAACCACGTCAAGTGGAGCGGCTAAGAATTCTTTTGCCTTCGCTACGAAAGCCTGGAAATGAGCACTTGCATTATGGCTTTGAACCGCAGCGTCATCTTTCCACACTTCTACCATTAAAAAGGTATTTTCCTTATCTGTATCCTTGAACAGCTTGTAGGAAACATTGCCTTCTTCAGCCTGTGAAGCTTTCATTAATTCGTTGATTTCTTCTAAAAATACGTTTTCTTTTTCTGGATGAATGGTCATCCCTGCATGAATAATAATCATTTGATCGTCTCCTTTTGAAAAGATATTATTTCCACTCAGCAATACGATCAACCGGTAAACGGTAAGATGCATAGCCTTCGTCAGCTGCTTTCCCAATTGATAGCAGCATGACTGGTACATAACGTTCTTTATCCCAGCCAAATGTTTCAGCAATGACTTCTTTATCATATCCGCCAATTGGATTTGTATCATAACCGTGTGCACGTGCAGCAAGCATAAGCTGCATAGACACAATCCCACCGTCAATTAAAATTGTTTCGCGGTTCACTTGCTCTGGAAGAACCTCAAAGTGTGCAGTTAATGCAGCAATTTGTCTTTCTTTCACTTCTTGCGGCATGTAGCCATGCTCTACTGCTTTTGAATAAATTTCTTCTAAGTATTCATCGCTTTTCATATCTGCAAAAACTGCAATGACAGCTGCTGATGTTGACACTTGTGTTTGGTTGAATTTTGCAAGTGGTGCAAGCTTTTCTTTTCCTTCTGGGCTGTCAATCACCATGAAGCGCCAAGGCTGTGCATTCACTGATGATGGTGCAGTTGTTGCTTCTTCTAAAATCTCTGTCATTTCTTCTTTGCTGATTTTCACAGATGGATCATAGTTACGAATAGAGCGGCGCCCTTTCATAATTTCCATAAAATCGTTTGTTTTTAATGTTGTAGCCATGTGTAACACTCCTTTAGGTTGTTTGAATCTTTTCGATGTTTTGTTGTATACGGATGAGCACATCAGTGAGAAGCCTTCGTTCTTCTTCACTTACGTTTTCAAGCATTTCTGAGATAAATCGTTCTTTTTCTATTTTAGAAGCTTCGATTCTTGTTCTGCCTTCGTCTGTTAAGCGAACAAGTGTGACTCGATTGTCTTCTGGTTTTCTTCTGCGTGTGACCATTCCTTTTGTTTCTAACTGTTTCAAGTGACGCGTCACAGCTGCACTATCAATATTTACTTTTTTCTGCAAATCTGATTGGCTGATTTCATCGGCTTGGAATAACAGCGATAACAACTCAAGTCTTGATTGGCTGATGCCCGTGCATGCTTCGAACTTCACGCCCATCATACGGTTCACGCACTGCAAACGATATAATACCTCTGCCTCTTCAGAGCAAAATGCAGTCAATGCCATCCCCTCTTTTCTATTCGGAAATCAATTACTTGATATATCAATCATTGACTCGTCAATTAATATACACCCATTGTTTGATGATTGCAAGAGGTTTGTTTCATAAAGTGAATTTTTTTATTTCAATAGAAAATGACGAGCATAAAAAAAGACAAAAGCGACGAATCACTTTTGTCCTTTTTCTTTATTCAGTAATGACCGTGTGGATCAAAGTTGGTGCATCGGCATGATCAGCGATGCGGATGTTGTCATAAATTTTCTCCATCACATTTGCAACATCTTCTCGATTCGCATGCAGTGTCACAAGTGAATCTCCTTTTTCAACACGATCGCCCACTTTTTTGTTCAGCATGATGCCGACAGATAAGTCGATATCGTCCTCTTTTGTTGCGCGTCCTGCTCCAAGAATCATCGCTGCAACACCGATTTCGTCCGCGACGATTTCAGCTACGACACCTGATTCTTTTGCAGGTACTTCGATTTTGTAAGGTGCTTGCGGCAGTTTTTCAGGCTGATCCACAATTGAGCTGTCTCCACCTTGGTTTTCTAAGAATTCCTTGAATTTCTCAAGTGCTTTGCCGTTTTTCATCACTTCAATCAGCTTTTCTCTTGCTTCATCAAGTGTGTCTGCTTTTTTCGCAAGAACGACCATTTGACTTCCTAATGTGAGCACAAGCTCGTTTAAGTCTTCAGGACCTTCGCCTCGAAGCGTATCAATTGCTTCTTTCACTTCAAGGGAATTTCCAATCGCTAATCCTAGCGGCTGAGACATGTCAGAGATGACCGCCATCGTTTGTCTGCCAACGTTGTTTCCGATGCGCACCATGGCTTTTGCAAGCTTCTCTGAGTCTTCTGGTGTTTTCATGAAAGCACCTGCGCCTGTTTTCACATCAAGTACAATCGCATCTGCACCAGCAGCAATTTTCTTACTCATAATGGAGCTTGCAATAAGCGGAATTGAGTTAACAGTTCCTGTCACATCACGAAGAGCATACAGCTTTTTATCAGCTGGTGTCAGGTTGCCTGATTGACCAATAACCGCTACTTTATGACGGTTCACGAGCTCGATGAATTCGTCTTTTGTAATTTCTACATGGAAGCCTTTGACCGCTTCAAGCTTGTCCACTGTACCGCCTGTATGCCCAAGGCCGCGCCCAGACATTTTCGCAACAGGTACATCTAGTGCCGCAACAAGAGGAGCGAGTACAAGCGTAGTTGTATCACCTACACCACCTGTTGAGTGCTTGTCTACTTTAATACCCTCAATAGCAGACAGGTCAATTGTATCTCCTGAGTTCGCCATAGCGAGTGTTAAGTCTGCACGTTCTTGATCCGTCATATCTTGGAAGAAAATTGCCATAGCCAAGGCACTTGCTTGGTAGTCAGGAATTGTTCCGTCCGTATAACCTTTGACAAAGAAAGAAATTTCCTCTGAAGATAATTCTTTTCCGTCACGTTTTTTCGCAATGATATCTACCATTCTCATTGTTTTCACCATTCCTTTTTTAAAATTAGAAAATTAAACCAACAACGCCTGCTGTTAAGAAGCTGACAAGAGTTGCACCGAATAACAGCTTTAATCCAAAGCGTGCGACAACGTTCCCTTGCTTTTCGTTTAAGCCTTTGACTGCTCCTGCAATGATACCGATAGAAGAGAAGTTAGCGAATGATACAAGGAATACAGAAATGATCGCTTCTGTACGAGCACTGAATTGGAAAGCATCACCGGATAGAATTTGCATTGCCACAAATTCGTTAGATACCATTTTGGTCGCCATAATGCTTCCTGCTTGTACCGCTTCGCTCCAAGGAACACCAACAATGAACGCAAATGGAGCAAAGACATATCCAAGTACATCTTGGAAAGAAACACCGATGGCAGCTGTAAAGATACCGTTAATCATCGCAATTAATGCAACGAATCCAATCAACATTGCAGCAACAACAATCGCTACTTTGAAACCATCCATAATATATTCGCCAAGCATTTCGAAGAAGGATTGTCGTTCTTCCTCAACGACTTCAAGCATGTCTTCGTCCTTAGACACTTCATATGGATTGATGATCGATGCGATAATAAATCCACCAAATAGGTTCAGCACAAGTGCTGTAACCACGTACTCTGGTTTAATCATTTGCATGTACGCACCAACAATCGACATCGATACTGTCGACATTGCAGATGCACATAATGTATAAAGACGCTGCTGTGGTAATAATCCAAGTTGTTTCTTAATAGAAATAAAGACTTCTGATTGACCTAAAATCGCAGACGCTACTGCGTTGTAAGATTCTAGTTTTCCCATACCGTTTACTTTACTAAGCAAATATCCGATTCCACGTACGATAAGCGGAAGAATACGCCAATGCTGCAGGATACCGATTAACGCTGAGATAAAAACGATCGGCAGTAAAACATTGATGAAGAACGTAGACGCTTTATCATTCATTAACCCGCCAAATACAAAGTTGATTCCTTCGCCGGCATAGCCTAGAAGCATTTGGAATCCTTTTGCAAAGCCTCCGACTAGGAAGTTTCCAACACCTGTATTGAGCAGAATATAACCTAAAATAAATTGCAGTACAATCATGACAATTACTGGACGGAATTTCACTCGTTTTTTCCCATTACTAGCCAGCCATGCAATGGCCAGAATCACTAGCAAACCGATGATACCAATCACGTATTTCATGTTTTTCCTCCTTGAATGAATTCGTTTACATTAATGCGCTTGTATGGAACAAACCCTATTTCGTAAACAAAACGCGGAAGAAATTCCCAGAAGAGAGGTCCTTCCGCATATGACTTTTTCATCATTTATGAGTCATGAATGTTATCCTACCATAGGATCGTATGAATTAATAGTCTTTCGAAGGAGATGATTGATCCCCTTTGATAATGGAAACGCCTGCACTCGCGCCAATACGGGTAGCACCTGCAGCTGTCATTGCCTCAACGTCTTCTTTTGTTCTCACGCCGCCTGATGCTTTCACACCGATGTCAGGTCCTACTGTTTTACGCATTAATGCGATGTCCTCAGCTGTTGCACCGCCTGTACTAAATCCAGTCGATGTTTTCACAAAATCAGCGCCCGCTTTCACTGAAAGCTCACAAGCTTTGACTTTTTCTTCATCAGTAAGTAAACATGTTTCAATGATAACTTTCACTAATGCTTTGCCTTTTGCTGCGTCTACAACTGCACGAATATCTTGTTCAACCACATCATATTCGCCGTCTTTCAATGCGGCAACATTGATGACCATGTCCACTTCTGTTGCACCGTTTTCAATCGCATCCTTTGTTTCGAATGCTTTCACCGCTGTTGTGTTTGCGCCTAACGGGAAACCGATGACTGTACATACATCAACACCTGTTCCTGCTAGTTCTTTCGACGCAAGAGATACCCAAGTTGGGTTCACGCAAACAGATGCAAATTGATGAGTCTTTGCTTCTTCAAGTAACTGCATAATTGCAGCTCTAGATGTATCTGGTTTTAGTGCTGTATGATCAATGAGCTTTGCTATCGTCATGCTTCACACTTCCTTTTAATTATGATACTTTCATCATATATGACGGATGAACAATTGTAAACATGGTTATGAAATTTTGTTCATCTATTTTGTGACATTTAAAAGAGCCCTCGCTGTGTGCTGATCGATGATCAATACATTCGCATATTTTCCTCTTAGTGCGCCGTGTATAGAAGCCACCTTTCGATGACCGCCAGCGACAAGAATGGATCGTTCTTTTTTCCTTAAATCATCTAGCTCCACACCAATTGTGCGATTGTTAATGGCTTTACTGCAAATGCGTCCATCTTGATCATAAAAACGCGAGCAAATGTCTCCGACACTGGATGCCTTGAGGAGCGCTTTTTCTTCTTCACGGAAATAACCTAGTCTGAACAAAAGTGCCTCATCTCTTACCGTTCCAACAGTAAACACAGCGATATTTGCCTGCTTGCCCATTTCAATAATTCGCTGAATATGTCTGTCCTGCTCCACCATTTCCTTGACAGCAGCACTATCAAATACAACAGGAAGCGGCAAATAGCGCGGTGCTGTTTGAAAGGCCTCCGCAAACAACTGAATGGTTTCCGCAGAATATGTATTCACATGAGAATGGCTGATTCCGCCCTTGAGCTGGACAACCTCTACACCTTTTACCTGTTTAGGTTGCATCTTTTGTGCAATTTGATACATAGTCGTTCCCCAGCTCACGCCAACGATATCACCGTCTTTCACCGTTTCTTGCAAGTAATCTGCACCAAATCGGCTCAAATAATCGGTGATGGTTGGATAGTCGTCCTTTGGCGAAAACACCACATGAGCTTCGAGTAGGTCATATTTTTCCTTGAGCAATGAAGAAAGCTCGTTTAAATCCTCGAACGGATCCATCACCGTAATTTGGACGTATCCCTTTTCTTTCGCATATTGAAGCAGCCGAGATACAGTCGGTCTCGACAAGTTGAGCTGCTTGGCAATTTCCTGCTGGCTGTAATCAGACAAATAGTAAAGCCTTGCCGCTTCAATACTCAGCTGTTGTTTCTCTCGATCCATTCATACGCCCCCTTTTTTCTTCTATCATAACAAATTGTTCACCTCTTCATGCACAATTGTTCATTTGAAGAAAACGGTATACGTTGCATGAAAGGTCTCATTCATTTCTAACGTTTGAATTCCAAACTTCTCTTTATACTCCCCATTCGTCCCTTCCATATCGGCGATGCCATACCACGGCTCAATACAAACAAAAGGAGCCATCGTTCCTTTTTCTTGATCATAAGGCGACCAAATGCCCACGAACGGAAAACCAGTGAGATCGACCTCAACTCCGTGACCTGCCCTAGAAGTCAAAGACACTCGATTGATATGGCTAAAGATCATCGCATCATGCTGAAAAAGCTCTGGCCGAAGCTGGATCGGCTCAATCTCAATGCCTTTTCCTTTCTCTCTGACAAGTGAATTCCGCAGTTCATATTGCACAGGGAGATGTTCAGTCGAAGGTGTCAATGTGAGTGAATAATCTACTGCTTGCTCACCTTCAACAAGAGGAACACGAAATGCTGGGTGCCCTCCAATGGAGAAATACATCGTATCATCTCCGTCATGATCAATTTCCCAGGAAATCTTCAGTCCATTTTCCAATAGTTCATAACGAATACGTGCTGTAAATTCATACGGGTATTGCTTCACGTGCCGGCCTCTTGATTCATATTGAAAGGCCACCGTATGCGCCGTTTCTTCATATAAATCAAAATTGACATCACGCAAAAATCCATGCTGCGTGAGCTCGAAGGTTTGATCGTCAATCTTGTATTGATCATTCATTAATCGCCCAACAATCGGAAACAAGACAGGCGACACCCTGCCCCAATAAGCTGGATCACCAGACCACATATAGTGACGCCCGCTTTTCTTGTCAAGCACCTCCCTGACTTCCGCTCCCTTTTCATGAATCTGAACCAATAACTGATCATTTTCGATCGTTCTCATTCAACACATCCCCTTTCCTTCTTCTTTTATTATGACAGGGATTTTGGTTTTGAGTATCAAATTCGACATCTCTTCACCCACCAATTCTTTTTTCGTATGAAAAAAATTTAAAAAAAGACAGAAATTCGCCAACAAAATGTAATGCTGATTCGTCTAATCTTATATAAAATAAAAGAATCGTTGCTCTTTTGAATGAACAACAAAAAGAAGCGTTTGACATTGATGGGGGATTCATTTTCATGAACAGCAAGGAAAATCGTTTTCGTTATATTTTAGGATTAGATGGACTAAGAGCCGTTGCTGTATTGGCAGTCATTGCTTATCACTTACATATCGGACCCGCAAGCGGCGGGTTTCTTGGCGTTGATTTATTTTTTGTCATTTCTGGTTACTTGATTACAACGATCTTGTTACATAAGCAGGATTTAGGCTATCAAGAGCTTTTGCCATTTTGGATGGGACGGATCAGGAGGCTTCTTCCAGCTGCTTACATCATGATTTTTATTACCGTCAGCTGGTGCGCGATTGCTGGTTCAAACGCATTATTGTCCATTCGTGGCGATGCCATATCGTCCTTTTTTTATGTCAGTAACTGGTGGTATATTTTTCACGAGCTTTCATATTTTGATAGCTTCAATGCCCTATCTCCACTGAAAAATTTGTGGTCTTTGGCAATTGAAGAGCAATTTTATATCATTTGGCCGGTCCTGTTGATTGCAGGGCTGAAATGGGTAAAAAACAGATCTCACCTGCCTATGATCACCTTTGGCCTAGCACTTGTCTCCGCCCTATGGATGGCCATTCTTTATTCACCAGATACCGATCCAAGCAGGGTTTATTATGGAACAGATACTCGTGCATTTGCGCTCCTGATTGGGTGCAGTCTGGCATTTGTGTGGCCTATGCAAAGACTATCCAGCAAGAAATTACTTCCTGTTGGCAGACGTATTTTACATATTGCCGGGTTCGGTTCGTTTGCGATTTTCCTACTTTGTATTTATGCAGTGGACGATTTCGATGCCTTTCTCTATCAGGGCGGCATGCTTTTATTCTGTCTGAATGCGGCCATCTTAATTGCGTGCGTCTGCCACCCTGCAAGTCTTATCGGGAAATGGCTGTCCTTTCAGCCGCTCGTCTGGCTTGGTAAGCGGTCTTATGGTATTTACCTATGGCATTATCCCATTATCGTACTGACCACACCGGTCATTGAAATTGGACAGCCTTCCATCGCGCGTGTCACATTGCAGCTCATCGCCATTTTACTAGTTGCTGAGGCTTCCTATCGCTTCATCGAACAGCCAATCCGCCAGCATGGCTTCAGACAATATTTTGCCTCTTGGTCTATTTGGAAAAAAGGCATCAAACAATGGTCTACATCTAATAAGGTGTTCCTGGGAATCACCGCAGCTCTTTTGATCTTATTTATCATTGGCATGTCTAACTCGTCCACTTCCTCCCCACATGTGAAGGAAGTGACGCAAATTAAGACAGCACCGAAAAAAACAGCCGAACCTTCTGAATCAAAAGCGAAAAAAAAGAAAGAAAAGCACAAGAAAAAAGCAGCTGATCAAAAACAATTTCACCAAATTCTTGCCATTGGTGATTCTGTCATGTTAGACATTGCGCCGAATCTTGAAAAAGCATATAAACAGATCACCATCGATGGGAAAGTTGGCAGACAGATGAACGAAGCCATCAGCATCGCCCCTCAATACAAATCATTTAATCAATCTGATGCCGCTGTTATCATTGAACTTGGCACAAATGGTTATTTTACTGAGGACACGTTGAAAGCATTCATTCAAAACTTTTCAAAGGCACATATTTTCCTAGTGAACACGAGGGTCCCGAGGTCATGGGAAAATGATGTGAATGCGGTAATTCAGCGAGTGGCCGATCAAGATCAAAATGTCACCTTGGTTGATTGGCATTCAGCTGCTAGTGGACAGCCATCCTATTTCCAGCCCGATGGTGTCCATCTTTCAAAAAAAGGTTCTGACACATTGACACAGCTCATCACAGCGAGCATCAAGAAAAAAGGGGATGTGTCGACATCATCATAAAAAAACAAGCATCCAGCTTGTCAATGTGAAGAAATTTGTGCAGGTGCTCTACTATGAAGCAAAACGTATTTTTATGGAAGATGAAAAAAGACATGCTCTCCCATGATGGGGCGTCATGTCTTTTTTTGTGATGGGGCACGGAGCTGCATTATGTTTTACTTTTAAAGGACCAAACTATTACAGGTATGAGAAATAAAGATAAAATTCCTCCGCTTAAAGATAATGTAGCATAACTCGTATTCGCAGCTACCATTCCTGAAAGAGCACCGCCAGCAGCACCTGCTAACGCAATAAAAACATCGAGTGTTCCTTGGGTTTTGGCCCGGGTTGATGGTTCTGCAGAATCAACTATTTGAGCAGTACCACTAATTAAACCAAAGTTCCATCCCAATCCAAGTAAAGACAGAGCAATGATTAATAGAATCATTGAATCACTTGGTGCGAATGCTGCTATTAAGCCAGCAAGTAACAATGTTATGCCCGACGCTATGCTCATAGTTGTTCGTCCTAATTTATCTACAAGTATCCCCGTGATAGGTGAAGGAAGATACATTGCACCTATATGAAAACCAATAACAATTCCCACTTCGGCTAATCCATAACCATGATGCTGCATATGTACAGGTGTCATGGTCATGAGTGCAACCATGACAATTTGAGTTAAGATCATAACCGTGGCACCTACTGTAATCCCTTTTTTATCTATTGTTTTATCAACAGCATCTGGTTGATTTCCATGCTCATGTTTTGCTTTGTACGCTGCTATTCTTTGAGCAATAACTAACGGATCAGGACGCAGCAGAATAAAAAGGACAAGACCTGCTACAATAAATGCTGCGGCTGATAAAATAAAGGGACCCGCAAGTGATGGAACACCAATTGATACGGCGAATTTACCCATCATTTCAACTAAATTCGGACCTGCTACAGCCCCAAATGTTGTCATGACCATTGTCATACTAATGGCCGTTGCACGCTGTTTAGAGTTCGCTAAGTCAGTCCCAGCATAACGAGCTTGTAAATTTGTAGATGTTCCCGCACCGTAAATGAAGAGCGATGCAAATAATAAAATGACACTATTCATCATAGCTGCAATCACAACGCCAATTGCTCCGATCCCTCCAACAACAAAACCTGTCGATAAACCGATGCGTCGTCCATAACGTTGTGAAAGTTTTCCTACAATGAAAGCTGCCAAAGCCGACCCCAAAGTAAATAAAGCCATTGGAACTCCTGCATAGGCTTCAGTTCCAAGCATTTGTTGAGCTAAAAGGGCACCTACCGTAATCCCTGCGGCTAGTCCAGCCCCTCCAAATATTTGCGATAGACTAACAACGAACAATACTCGTTTATATAATTTTTTCAATTTTTGGGGTGAATCTATATAATTCTTAATGATATCTTGTTCTGTATTTAACACTTGTAAACACCCACTTGAAATTTATTTGCAAAACGTAACCTTTTTATCAAACCCGTCTACAACCCTCCATTTGAATCACCCTATGTTCGTATTCTTTTATGCCGTTAAAAGGCTGGCTTTCAGCGCTAACACACGCTTTCCCTTCGTTTTTTGATCCACCAACGCAAATTCTCCATTCTCATACGCTAATGAAAATAATTGTTCGATATGAAACACACCTGTCTGAAACCGCCTGCTCAATAAATGTAGTGCTGCAGCAGAGGCGACTTGAGCTGTGGCTTGAGACTCATCATGCCCTTTTATCCCAAGCGCTGCTTGATGAATCTTGTTCCTCTCCATTCCTGTCGCCTCCACTTTCACTGCATATTGATCTGTTCCCATTTTAGCCGATTGTATCATGGAAATGGCTCTTTCCTTGATTTTCGGAACAGTGAGAAGTGACGTCATTCCAAGACTCCTTGTGAAAGCAAATGCCCGCGTTGCCGCGCGAGAATCAAAACAAAGCCTTGTCGTCACAGAAGGCACGCTGAGTGTCAAAGGCAATGTCTGCTGATCAGAGAAGGGGAACTGATAGGCTTTCCTCTTTCCAAGTTTCACCCCAAAATCTATACGCTTGCCTCCAGTAAAGCTTTTGACTCTTTTACGTTGATGATGCTCAGTAAGCACATAGTCAGTATGGACATTGTCAAGCGTCCATTCAATGGCGGCTTTTCCATGCTGATCACCCAATCCAAGCATAATCCCTATATCTATTTGATTCACTGATGAGAGCATAGATGATGCTTTCGCTGCCAATAAATTCGTAAGGCCAGGCGCAAGCCCAACACTGAGTAAAGCCGTTGCACCGATGTACTGCTGATCCAGCTTTGCCACCTGTTCCATGTACGCCCCTTTCGCAGAGATATCTATATAATCAATACCTGACCGCAGAACTGTTTCAGCAAATGACGTGTCTTCTTGATCGAGACACATGATCACCAGCTTTGTGTGATCCACCCAGTCCGAAAATAACGGCTCACTGACATCAAGTTGATAGGGAAGAACCTTCCCTTTTGTCTGGCGTGAAAATTTCTCTGCCTTCTCATAGCTTCTGCCTGCTGCAACAATTTGACCGGGATACACTTCACTTAGCTGAAGACATATTTGCTGTCCAACATGTCCATAGCCGCCTATCACCATCACCTGTGTTCTCATTTCTCATCCGCCTCTCTACGATTCCGCTTGCAAACAAGCCCTTTGATCATTCCTGCCTGAAAATAAGGTCTGATGTCTTCAAATCCTGCTTTGATTAATTGCGCTTTTATTTCTTCCTCGGGAACAGGGTGTGTCGTCTGTCTCAGCCTGTTTTTAAAGGACGTAAACACCTCTTTTTGTAGGCCTTGCCGCTGCATGAAAAGAGAAAGCATGTGAAGCTCCTGTTGAAATGCATGGGACTTCATCTCGCCTTGTATAAATGCCAACATAAACGGTGCTTCTGGTTGAAGCCTGCGGGCAACCTCGTCTAAAAAGAGCTGGCGCTTTTCTATAAAATGAATGACAAGCAAGCTCACTGCTGCATCGTAAACAGGTTCAGCTGAAACCTTATCTAATGAGGCCTCATGCCATGTGACACGCGCCTCCATTTCTAGCTGTGCAACTCGTTGTTTCGCCATGTCCAGCATAGAAGGTGACGGATCGACCCCTGTGATGAGCCAGTCTTCTTTTCTCTGAAGCATGTTGATGATCTCTTCGCCTCCACCCGCTCCAACAGTTAGAATACGAGAGCCCGCTTTCTTTATTTCAGTTTCTAATACATCTACTGTTAACTCATGCAAAAGGTGATAGCCGGGTACTTTATGTGAAATCGTCGCTGCATATGACTCAGCAACGGGATCGTGCCAATGCTGGTTTTCTTTCATGTCCTTCTCCTCCAGTTCCTTTCCGCTTTCCATCGTTTCCTGTACACTAACGATATGACATCTTTATTGTAAAAAGAGACATCAGAAAACACGATCCCTAAAAGTGGGGATTTTTGAGGAGGAGATCATGTGACCAATCCAGCCACTCATTTTCAGCAGCTGAGACAACACATTCGGGACGAACTTGCTGCCGTCCTTGATTTTGATGCCGCCTGTATCACGACCATTGATCCAGCCACTCTCCTCTCGACAGGTTCCTTCACAGATGAACCGATTGAAGAAATTCATGACCAGCTGTTTCAAAATGAGTTTTTAAAAAGGGACGTACATCAGCATGAGTTTCTAGCCAAAGGTCCTGTTCATGCTGCGAGCCTAGTCCAAAGCGGAGAATACCTTAGCAGTGAGCGCTACCAAAATATTTTGTTACCTAAAGGATGGTCTGATGAATTGCGGGCAGCTCTTGTGATTCAAGGGGAATGCTGGGGGATGGCCAGCCTCTATCGTCTAAAGGACAAGGAACCTTTTCAAGAAAATGATATCCAAGCGGTCATCGAACAAACGCCCAGACTCGCAGCCAAGCTAAGAGATGAACTTTTCAAGAAAAGAGATACTGAAGAAGACGCGGCGGCGGAGCAACAAGGATTCCTTATTCTTTCGCACGACTACAAGCTTCTTTATGGAAATGAGACAGGTCTTCATTGGCTTCAGACGTTTCAAGTCTTTGAACAAATCCATGACAAGGCGATCATGCCACGCCCGTTTAGAGCATTAGGGGCAAAACTTTTATACGGCGGTATTGAGCAAACAACGGCAAGCATGACGAGATTGCCTACGGGGTTGTTCCTCTCCCTTCAAGCCTTTCGATTAGCGCAGGCAGACACACAGGAGGAGGCTGTCATGATTCACATCAAACGAGCCCAAACAAATGATATTCTTCCTTATGCGGCGAAAACGTACAGACTGACAGAAAGAGAAATGAACGTCCTCGACTGCTTATTAAAGGGCCAGTCGACAAAGGAAATTGCGAGCACGTTATTTATTTCACCCCATACCGTTCATGATCATGTGAAAGCGATGCTGCAAAAGACGAATTTAAGTAGCAGACGTATGCTTGTTTACTTTTTCTCCAATATATAAAAAAGCGGCTACCGCACTGGTAGACCGCTCTCTCTTTTTATTTTCCTAAAACCAGCTCATGCAGCACATGTGCTACTCCGGCTTCATTATTAGATTTTGTTACAACATCTGCAACAGCTTTGACATCATCAATGGCATTTCCCATAGCGACGCCGCAGCCTGCAAACTCTACCATTGATATGTCGTTCCCGTTGTCACCAATGGCCATGACTTCTTCACGAGAAATTCCCAGCTCCTTCGCTAGAAGCTTCACAGCATTTCCCTTACTCACATCAGGATGCAGGATTTCAAGGAAGAAATCTGTACTTTTCACCATCATATACTTTTCCTTCACTTCAGACGGGATGGCTTGTATCGTTTTTTCCAACCGTTCTGGCTGATCAATATACATCATCTTCGGAAGTCTCATCGATGAATCTGCCTCTTCAACAGGCATATATTTAAGCGGCAGTTTTGTTAAATAGGCTTCATGCACTGTGTATTCACTAATATCGCGATTCGGTGTGTACAAATTGGCTGAATCGAAATAATGCATCGGTGTATCCAGCTGACGGCTCAATTCATATAAAGAAGTTAAGTCATCATAGGATAATGTCAGCTCTGACACCACTTCATTTGTATGGCTGTTTTGAACAAGTGCTCCATTATAGGCGATCACATAATCTCCCTCTTGATCAAGCTGAAGATCAGCTAAATAGCGATTTACCCCGCCAATTGGCCGGCCTGTACATAAAACAATTTTAATTCCTTCTGCCTTTGCCTGTTGAATGGCTTCAAACACTTCATCCGGCACCATATGTTGATCATTTAATAACGTACCATCCATATCAATTGCGACTAATTTATACATTCACTGGTCCCCTTTTCTCAGCAAAAACGTGCTGTCACTATTTTGAGCCACCATTCCCATGATGACAGGTTATTTCATTACTATTTACCTATTTTAGCCTATCGTTTTTTCTTCACGCTGTCTACTTGTTCACATATGTAACAAATATCACATGAGTCTACTCTATTATAACGTATTCTATTCATCGTGCTGATCCCCCATTTACAACAAGTAAAATAGAACAATTGTTTACCACTATAGAATGTTTTGAAACTAGCAAATCTAATTGTATGATGGATAGCAAAGAAAGGAGGTGCAGGGAATGATTACGTTTACGAGAGGTAAATTGTCAAAAATGTCTGGAGTACATATTGAAACCATTCGTTTTTACGAAAATGAAGGAGTGCTCCCAGAGCCCAAAAGAGCGCATAACGGCTATCGTCTATATGATAAAAAATATGTACTCATGCTATCATTTATCACCGAAGCGAGAAAGCTAGATTTTTCCCTTAAAGAAATTCGTGAAATTATCAAATCACTTTTCGAAAAACAGTCAAAAACAGAAGCTGAACAGCTGCTCGAGCAAAAAGTCGAAGATATTCAACACTCTATTCTAGAGTTAAAAAAAAGGAAGGCAGCTATTCAATTGTTAACAAAGCAAACATTAGCAAACATCAGCTGATTGTAAGGGCTGCCAAAGGTGTGCCGGTCTTGGTCACTGGCACACCTTCGCTCAGGTATCTCATTACACGTCCAATGAAAACATCGGTTATACTAGAGACAGCTTAAACGAGTGGAAGGGGTTTTGGAGAATGAACATCGCAACCATTGGAACAGGTATCATTGTGGAAGGCTTCCTGCAAGCGATTGACCAGCTCGAAGGTGCTTCTTGTCGCGCTGTCTATTCAAGAAAGGAAGAAACGGCAAAGAAGCTTGCAGACCAATTTGGGGTGCAGACAACTTATACGGATCTAACCGCTATGCTAGAAGATCCTCATGTAGAAGCCGTTTATATCGCGTCACCGAATCGTTTACATAGCGAGCATGCAACGGCTGCATTGAAACACGGAAAACATGTGATATGCGAAAAGCCTTTCACCTCAAATGTTAAAGAGCTGGAAGCCTTAATCGCTCTCGCAAAGGAAAAGCAGCTTCTCCTATTTGAAGCCATTACGACCGTTCATATGCCAAACTATCATTTAATCAAAAAGCATCTTCATCAATTAGGTAAAATCAAACTGGTACAATGCAACTATAGTCAATATTCAAGCAAATATAATCAGCTGCTAGCCGGCGAAACGCCAAATGTCTTTAACCCTGCGTTCTCTGGAGGAGCGCTGATGGATATTAATATCTATAATGTCCATTTCATCATGAACCTCTTTGGATCACCAGAGCAGGTCCGATATCAGGCAAACCGCCATCCAAACGGTATTGACACATCTGGTGTTTTGACGTTCACTTACAATGATTTTATTGCGACAAGTGTGGGCAGTAAGGATACAAGCAGCATGAACTTTGCATTGATTCAAGGAGAAAAAGGCTTCATTCATGTGAAAAATGGGGCGAATGGATGTGAGGAAGTGCTGCTGCATGTTGATGACAGGGTCGTCTCACTCAATGCACAAACGAATCCAAACCGTCTGTTTTATGAGGCTGAAGCTTTCCAGCATATTATTGAAACAGAAAATCACGAACAATGCTATGCATGGCTTGATGAAAGTCTCTCCGTGATGAAAGTCCTTGACGCTGCAAGAAAAGATGCAGGTATTGTTTTCCCAGCAGATCAATTTTAATGAAAAAACCGCCTTCGACGAGAGGGCGGTTTTTGACGATTAAATACTCTTTGAATACGCCACAAGACGCTGAGACATGTGATTCACTTCATCGACTGCAGCGTTCACCTGCTCTGTTAAAGCAGCCTGAGTTTGCGTAAGAGCTGTCATATTCGAGATATTTTCAAGAATTTCATCAATTTGTGTTTTCATATCCGTTAAACTAGATTCGATATTTTCCGTTGCATTGGCACTATGCAGCGCCAGCTTTCGTACTTCATCTGCAACGACAGAGAATCCGCGGCCTTGTTCACCAGCTCTAGCTGCTTCAATCGCAGCATTTAGACCAAGCAGGTTCGTTTGGTTCGCCACTTCTTTGATTAAGTCAGAAATATTTTTCGTCTCATCTGCACTATTTTTTGCTAAGTGGGCGGCAGACGTTGACTGCTCTTGAGCAACAGCAAGCTCCTGTGCTTGATTTGTCACAGAGCTAATGCCCGATACCATCTCGCTAATAGAACTTGAAAGCTGTTCTACTTGTGAAGCCATTTCATCCGCTGTTTTCTCTTTGTTTTTTTCTAACGTGATGTCACGAATAGTTCCTGCCACACGAAGAGGAACACCTTTTTCATCACGAATGGTTTCACCACCCGCATGATACCAGCGGTACTCACCATTTTTACTCTGTAATCTGTAATCAATGTCGAATGGTGTACGGCCAGAGTGGTCATTTAAATGATCTGCAAAAGCTTGGAGTGCCATTTCTTGATCCTCAGGATGCAGACGATCGCTCCAGCTGCTCAGAACATTCGGGAAATCTTTTTCATCCTTAAAGCCAAGAGTTGATCTGAACTGCGGAGACCACCAGAATTCGTTATTTGGATTGACTGGATCACCGGCCTCTACCACCATGTCCCAAGGAGCTTCAACAAGCGCACGGTTGATTAAGTCATATCTTGTGACGAATGCTTGCAGCTCTTCTTCTTTCAATTTCTGATCATGAATATCAAAAAGAGCTCCCGCCACACGAAGAGGGACACCATTTCGATCACGAACGGTCGTTCCAGTTGCTTTGAACCAGCGATAATCTCCGTTTTTTAACTTTAAGCGATATTCGATATCATACGGCGTACGCCCCGAATGGTCCAATAAATGCGAAGCAAATGCATCTAATGTATATTCTTGTTCATCCGGATGAATTCGAGATGCCCAGCTGTCTAATAGATTTGGAAAATCGTGCTCATTTTGAAAGCCGAGCATTTTGCGGAATTCATCCGTCCATGTAAATTCATTTTTTGGATTGACCGGGTCTCCAGCGATGACGACCATATCCCATAAGCCAACTTTAATGGCTTTTGTCACTAATTCCACCCTCATTTGAATATTTTCATTTGCTTCTTGCATCTTTTGCAAAGCTTCATTAATTTGCGCTACCGCTTCTATCGTTTGGCTTGAAGAGAATGCAGCAGTGTCTAGTCTTGCTGAAAGGTCTCCTTTTTCGATTTTTTCTATTAATTGGCTGCTTTCACTCAGAAGGATTCCAGCCGATGAATCATTTCCTTTTCTCTTAAACATCTTTCATAACTCCTTTCAACTCTAACGTTTTTGAAATATTTTACAGTTATAAATAATTCTTTATTAGGACTTTAGTAATACAAATGATATATCGACAAAAACTGAAAATTGTTTATGTCATAAATAAGGCAAATCTTCATTTATTTGAAGTTTCATTTTTAGAATATGGATGAAATAAGGTAATTATGGATATAAATATATGTTTTGATAGAATCAACCGCTGTTTTTGTCTGAAAAATCTCTTTTTTTATATTGACACTGACGTCCTGAAAAAAGAAAATGGAACATAAGCATTTTTAAAAAAGGAGAACGTCATGAGCGCGAATCAGGAGCAACAAGAATTAAAAAAGCTTTTATCACCGCGTCACATTCGCATGATTGCGATGGGCGGGGTCATTGGTACAGGAATCTTTAAAGGTAGTGCCGATACAATTGGTTTAGCAGGTCCTGGGGTGATCTTTTCCTATGTATTTGCCGGATTGCTGCTCCTCATTGTGATGGCAGCATTAGCCGAAATGGCCATTGTGTACCCGGGAAATAATCTACGCGACCTTATACAAATTGCGCTTGGTCAACGTTTTTCATTTGTCGTCGGCTGGGTTTACTGTTTTATGTGGCTCACTGTATGTGTCATTGAGATTATTGCAGCTGGCAGTCTGCTTCAATACTGGCTGCCGAACGTACCGCTATGGTCACTATGTTTACTTTGCTCACTCTTAGTCATCGGAATTAACTTAAATAATGTAAAATACTTTGGTGAAATTGAATTTTGGTTCGCTGGAATGAAGATTTTCGTTATTATTGTCTTTATTATTCTCGGTGCAGCATTATTATTTGGGATCATTCCAAACGAACAAAGCACACCAGCGCTTACCAACTATCAAAACTTCGTCCCGAACGGATGGGGTGCGATCTTTGCATCACTTTTAGTGGTTATTTTCTCTTATGGAGGCTCTGAATTGATCGGGCTGACCATTACTGAAACAAAGGATGCGGAGAAGGTCTTGCCTGGAGTAGTCAAAAGTATGATGTGGCGGATTATCTTATTTTACACATTGCCGATTTTGATCATCTGCGGACTCATTCCTTGGAATCAAATTGACCCAAATAACAGTCCTTTTGTCCAAGTCTTCTCTGCTGCTGGTATGCAAGGCGCCTCTCACTTCATTAATTTCGTCTTGATTACAGCCGTTCTATCTGCGGCCAATTCTGGAATTTATGGAACGACGAGAATGATTCATTCTCTTTCTAAATCAGATGGCGGTCCGAAAAAGCTGGCACAGGTCAACAAAAGAGGCGTACCCATTTTGAGTTTATGGGTGACCGTTCTATTTCTTCTCATTGGAACATTCTTTGCTTACTTATATCCGGACCAAATTTTCAGCTATATGCTGGCTATTCCTGGTTTTGCGGTTTCACTCATTTGGATCAGCATTTGTATGGCACATCTAAAGCTGCGTCCAAAATATCCACAGGAGCCGTATTTCAAAGTGTGGCTGTTTCCGTATTTGACTTTATTTGCAGGTCTTGTACTCAGCTTGAGCTTTGTTTTGTTCCTATTCAGACAAGAAAACCTGCCTAGCTCCATTATTAGCATCGGCTTCTTAGTCGCTGCCATCATCGCTTCATTCTTAATGAAAAAGAAGCTTAAACGCCAAAACCCGCCGAAATGGCGGGTTTTTTCATGAGCTGCTATCTTCTGTAACTTCAAAATCAACCGACGCTTTTGGAATGCCGTTGATGATAATCGTTAAAGTATGGATTCCCTCATAGTGCTTTCTAGTCGTCATATTTTGAAAGGACTGTGACCTGACGAATTCTCTATGTAACGCTGCACTTGTTTCAAACTCTGTGATTTTAAATACCTTTTGATTGCGGGTACCCCGAGCTTTGACATAGTCTATGGCATACTCTACACGCAGCTTTAGTGACTTAGCAGCTTGAAGTGTAAATTGAAAGGTCATTTTCTCTCCAATACGAATTGGATTTTGCACTACCTTCAAATCCGTTACTTGAACAGATGGATCGTCCCCATAACCAAACAAAGCCATGATATCTGGATCGCCTTTTTTTAGTAAGGTACGGGATGCATGTTTGATGATCCAATTCGTATGTTCATTCGTTCCATACCAGCTTTTAGCCGTCTTCTTCATCAGATCAGGCTGTATCGCAGAAATGTCATTTAAGTGGTTCGCTACACTTTTTTGCACATAGCGCGCTGGGTCCGACTTCAAGTTTTCTAATATAGGCAGCGTAACCGAAGGATTCTTTTTAAGTGCAGGAACAGTTAATCCCCATGGCAAACGTGGTCTGCATCCTTCACTAGCAAGCCGCCGAATATGCTCATTTTGATTCTGTGACCATACGAGCATTTGCGCCAGCATTTTGTCTTGATCCTGAATTAGAAAAGGCCGAACAGCAAATTCAGAAGTGGAAAAGGGCGTAAAGAATTCGAGCGCCTTGATCGAGATATCCCAATGTGTTAGACCGTACGTTTCGACGTAGTCTGGAAATACAAGCGCACTAAGTCCTGAAAAATGCGGGGCTGTCTGACGCAGCACCTCAATTGCCTGCTTATAATCCTTAGGCAAACAGGCATGCATTGATTCAGTGACTCTTCTCATTCTGCCTTTTAACTCCAGCTGCTGCCAATCCTTTTGAAACACAAGCCGTTGGAATTCCTCAGCATTAAATCCAGTCGACGCTTGTGCAAGTTTGTCGGCTAATTCTGCAATAAATAATTCATGATAAACGTGTTTTAATGGTTCAATCTTGTCCGCCTCCCACATCTCAATATCTTCATTTTACCCCAATCTGAAAAAGGTGGTATGGCTAAAAGCAAAAACAGCCCAATTCCGAAGAATCAGGCTGTTGCGTTTCGCTATATAAACATATTAATGATCATAATAAATGTAATAGCACTAACAGAAATGATCGTCTCCATAGCCGTCCATGTCAAAAACGTTTCCTTAATGGTCATACCAAAATACTCTTTAATCAGCCAAAAACCAGAATCATTGACGTGAGACAAAATCAACGAACCCGCCCCTGTAGCTAACACTAGAAGCTCTCTGCTCACATCCGGCATAGATGCAGCAATCGGTGCGACAATACCAGCTGCGGTCATCATGGAGACCGTAGCAGATCCTGTTGCCACACGAATAACCGCAGCAATCAGCCAGCTAAGCAAAATTGGCGAGATCGGCGAATGTTTGGCTAAATCTGCAATATAATCACCGACACCTGAATCGATGAGCACATTATTGAAAGCCCCGCCTGCTCCAATGACAAGCAGAATGGAAGCGATTGGACCTAAGCACTCATTACTAAAGGAAAGCACCCGGTCACGGCTCATCCCTTGCACAAAGCCAAGACTGAAGAAAGAATACACGGTTGCAATCAGCAGTGCTGTAATTGGATCTCCAATGTACTTGAATATCTGAAACCATAAACTGTCCTCTGGTAAAATAATATCTGCCAGTGTGGCAAGAAGCATTAGAATCACTGGCACCAAAATCGTAAACATCGTATTTGCAAAGCCGGGAAGTTTTCGATCTTCATTGCGTTCAGTAAATTGCTTTCTCAGCAGCTCCGGAACTGGTTTATGAATCCGTTTTCCAATCCACTTTCCATACAGCGGCCCAGCAATAATAGCTGTCGGTAAACCGACAATAATGGAAAAGAAAATGGTTTTCCCCACGTTGGCATGATAGATGCCGACAGCCGCCATGGCAGCTGGATGAGGCGGCACAAGACCATGAACGACAGACAAGCCAGCAATGAGCGAAATCCCAATTGTCACGAGCGAGATGCCCGTTTCAATCGCAATCGTAAACAATAAAGGAATGAGAAGAACGAATCCGACCTGGAAAAAGACAGGTATCCCCACAATAAAGGCAACAAACATCATTGCCCAATGCACATTTTTTGTCCCAAACCGGCCGATTAATGTGTGAGCAATCCTCTCAGCTCCACCTGATTCAGCCATCATTTTCCCAAGCATGGTGCCAAGCGCTAGAACTATGGCCAATAATGATAACGTATTGCCTAACCCCGTTTTAATGGATTGAATGATTTCCTGCAGGTCCATCCCTGTGGCAAAGCCGACTAACATAGAAGTAATAATTAAACTCACAAACGGATTCAACTTAGCAACTGTTATGAGGATGAGTAAAAGGACAATTGCTGCAATCACGATGAATAAAAGCATGCTCTCCCACCTTTTCCCTGATGTTTAATGATTTTGTTTTAATTGCAGCGCACTGATGACATCAAATTCATCCTTCAGTTTGTCATAGAGGCGCTCATATAAGTAAAACAATTCTATGTATGTTTCATTGTTCTCCATATTTGGTTCATGACGGGCAGAGATTCGAATCCAATCTTGAACCTCTTCTATCTCTTCCATATAACCTAAACTATGAAGTGCGAGGACAGCCGCCCCAAGTGCTGATGCCTCGTAGCTTTCTGGGACAAGTACTTCCCTGCCCATTGTATCCGCTAAAATTTGCCGCCACAGCGGAGATCGCGCAAATCCGCCCGACGCCCTGACATCCTTTGCAGAACCGGTTAAATCCCTTAAGGCAACACCGATTGAGAAAACACTCATAATGACGCCTTCTAACACAGCTCTTATAAAATGCTCCCGCTTATGCTGAAGACCGATCCCAAAGAAAGTACCTCTCGCATTTGGATTCCAATAAGGTGCACGTTCACCTGTTAAAAATGGCAGAAACAGCAGCCCCTCTGAGCCGGCTGGAACTTTTTTCGCAATATCAATCATCAGGTCATAAGGATCCACTCCAAGGCGCTTTGCTACCTCCACCTCCGAGGATCCAAATTCATCCTTCAGCCATCTCAGCATGATTCCGCCATTATTCGTCGGTCCTCCAACCACCCAATGCTTATCAGTCAGCGCATAGCAGAACGTTCTTGATTGTTCATCTGTGATTGGTTTGTCCACGACCGTACGGACTGCACCGCTTGTCCCAATCGTGACAGCCACCTCACCTTTTCCAATTGCCCCCACACCTAAATTCGCGAGAACCCCATCATTCGCACCAACCACAAAGGGTGTATCTTCCGCAATACCCATTCGCAGGGCGATCTCTGACTGAAGACCTCTCAGCTGATGCGTCGTCGGAACAAGTTCAGACAATTGATTGGCTTTAATTCCAGTAATACGAAGCGCCTCTTCATCCCATTGAAGCGTTTCCAATCGGAACAGCCCTGTTGCTGAAGCAATTGAATAATCGACCACATACTGGCCAAAGAAATGATAAAGAATATATTCTTTGATGGAAATAAATTTCGCTGCCTTCTTGAAGACATCAGGTGCCATTTCCTTGAACCACCTTATTTTTGAAAGCGGTGACATTGGATGGATCGGTGTACCGGTTCTTTTATACACTTGGAAGCCATCCATGTCCGAAATGATTCGCTTCGCTTGTTCTGCACTTCTGTTATCTGCCCAAATGATACTGTTCGTTAACGCCTTGCCATCCTTATCCATCACAATCAAGGAATGCATCGCTGTACTAATTCCGATGCCTATGAGACGTTTTGCATCAAATGCTGCTTTCGTCAACACACCTCTTACACTTGCAATGACAGCTTCTAATATATGTTCAGGGTCCTGTTCAACCCATGCTGGCTGGGGCTGAATCAGATCGTAAGGAACCGAATGCTTTGCTATCAATTTCCCCTGTGGTCCAAATAGAACCGCCTTTGTACTTGTTGTTCCAATATCCAAACCAATTACCGCCTGGTTTCCCTTCATCTGTATCACGCCCAATCATTGATTTGAAATCATATTTATTGTTTTGATATACCTGTTAAATCCCATTATAGGAATAATTTTTTCGACATTCAACGACTGAAAAGAAAATTTTTTTCACTTAAAAGCTCACAATCGTTACCACAACAGCATTTTTCATTAATAGAAAAATTTATTTTTGAAACCATTACACCCTTTTTTGTGAAATGGTTTCTCTCATTTGTTTTAAATTCGATAAAGTTTCCTGCTGCCTTAAGTGAGCAAGTGCAAAGTATAGTACGTCAATGACAGTGAGCTGAGCAAGTCTTGCAGACATCGCCTCTGTTCGAAAGGCCGTTTCCTGCGTCGATGTATACAATGTAACATCAGCAAGCTGGCTTAATGGAGAGCGCTGATAGCTTGTAATACCGATGGTTTTCGCGCCTTTTTCCTTTGCTGTTTTCATAGCATCGAGTAAATCTTTATTCCGGCCAGAATGAGATATACCGATCACTGTACTGTGCTGGTCGAGAAGACCGGCAGACATCGCTTGAAAATGAGAATCGGTGTGAACAATACAGTTGATGCCTGTCCTCATAAATTTATGAAAAGCGTCTGTTGCAATGAGGCCAGACCCGCCACTCCCATAAAACTCTAAGCGCTTTGCTTCATGAATGAGTTGTATGGCTTTTTCTACATCTTCTGGATTCAACAATTGAAAGCTATCCTTTAATGCGGATATATTCGCCTGAAAAACCTTTTGCATAAAAACGGCCGTATCATCATCAAGACTCATTTCTTCGTCTACATAATCAGGCTTTGTTTGATCTATTTCCTGGGCAATTGCAATCTTCAAATCTTGAAAGCCCTCAAATCCAAGCCTTTTACAAAGACGAAAAATCGTTGCCTCTGAGCTCGCTGTCTTTTTGGCAAGCTCGACAATAGATAAATGAATAATGTCGCCAGGTTCACTCGTAATATGTTCTGCTATTCCTTTCAACTTTGGCGGCAATCCTCTGCTTGCTGCTCGTATTTTTTCAATACTACTTAAACTGACAGAAGCCAATTGACTTCACTCCTTCCTTTTAATGTGAGCGCATACATTTCCTCATGTTCCCATCTTATAAAAAAGAAGCCTGTTTGCACAGACTTCTTTTTTATGAATTCATCGTTTTGATCAATAAATCAAAAAAAGCTTCAGCATCTACATCCATACACACTTGGACATTGCGCTCTTTTTCCCATTGGTGCTGAAAATCACAGATCATTTGACCGTCACAAAACTCACTCTTCGTCTCCACTTCTACATGAAAAGCCTGTGTGCTTACAAGCTCCTTGTTAATGGCAAGACTTACAGCAAGCGGATCATGCATGGCACACGCCCACACACCATTGCGCTCAAAATAGCGCTGGCGGTAAATGCTTGTACTCTCTCTGATGTAAGCTGCCAACGTTTCATTTTGAATGGCATCGATTCTCTCATCCGTTAACAAGACCTGTCTCGTGACATCCAGCCCTACTTGAGTCAATGAAGGGAATCCAGCCTCCAGCACCAATTTTGCCGCTTCTGGATCTGCATATGTATTAAATTCCGCAACCGGTGTGACATTCCCCTGCCCCTGCACGACTCCCCCCATAAAAATGACCTCTTTCACATGATGAATCAGCTCAGGGCATTTTTTTACCGCAAGGGCTAAATTCGTTAAGGGCCCTGTCAACACAAGCGTGACCTGCTTCGAATACTGCAGCACTTGTTCAATGATAAAATCAGGCGCAAAACCAACATCTGCGGTCTTCTTAGGCCGGGCGTCCTTTAAAGCGCCGCCAATTCCATCCTCACCGTGTACCCGATGTTCATAATGAGGTGCTCTTAAAAGAGGGGTTGCTGAACCTTTGATGACAGGAATGTTATCTGCCTCAACCAGCTCAAGCACTTTACACGTATTCAAAGTAGCGGTATCGACAGACACATTCCCGCACACCGTTGTAATCCCCAACATATCAAACTGCTTACTTTTCACTGCCAGCAAAATCCCAATCGCATCATCGATTCCAGTATCTACATCTATGATCAATTTCTTTGTATTTGCCATCGGTGAAATCTCTCCCTTGTTTGTAAGTGTTGTTAGGTGAATGATAGCATATGCCTTGTCAATTATTTAGGGTTAATCGGAAATTACTTACTTGTTATTACTCTTTTTCTCCAATGTCTTTAAGATATTGTTCGCGTTCTTTTTTGGATAGACTCTTTAAAAAATCTTCTTTTAATTCCGGTTCATCTTTATATTTTTCCCAGTCCCTGAAGCGAATTGATAACTCGTAAGAATAACTCATCGAACCTATTTTTTTAGCTCTATACTGTAAGGATGCTGAAAAATCGTACTTCTCCGGCTCATCATTCACATATCCATCAATATTAATATCTCCCATGGGGTTAATGGTCACATCTTTTTCAAACGTTATGGTTTTAATAAAGTGATGAATGTCTCTTTTATGTAAATGCTCTTCAATCTTAGGTTTCATCTCCTCTGCAAGCTCTTCTGCTTTTTCTTGGTCGCTTTTTTCTTTTACCTCTACATTTACATTTGTTTGACTTTGCTTATTGTGCTGAACGATTAACGAAATCACTGAGACAAGAATGATCACAACTAATACAGCAACAAGTTTTATTGTATTTTTCATATCTAGCACTTCCACCTTTTTTATGAATGAAACATAAAAAAAAAGGTACATAAATACCTGTTTTACTTTTTTTCTCCAATGTCTCTCAGATACTGTTCACGTTCCTCCTTAGTAAAACTTTTAAGGTAATTTTCTTTCACTTCCGGCTCATCTTTATATTCTTCCCAATCTATAAAGCGGTCTGATAAATCAGGGTCATAACTCATTGAATCAACCTTACCAGATTCATATCTCAACAATGCTTCGAAACTAAATCTCTCGGGTTCATCATTGATATATCCTCTAATAATGATGTGCCCCATCGGATTGATCGTTACTTGATTTTTGAAGGTGATTTTTTTTATAAATTCGTGAATATCAGACTCACGTAAATCCTCTTCAATTTTTGGCTTCATCTTCTTTGCATACTCTTCTGCTCTTTCTTGGTCGCTTTTCTCTTCCACTACTTCATCTGATAGACTCTTATTAATGTACTCTACAATGAACGCAGTTACTGAGATAATGACGGCCACAATTATAATAGTAAGTTTCATAATATTTCTCATAAAACACAAAACTCCTTAATGAACATTAATCAGCCGACTATTGAATTTGACAAAATAAAAACAGGTAAGCTAGTACCTGTTTTACTCTTTTTCTCCAATATCCTTTAGATATTGCTCTCGTTCTTTTTCAGAAAGTCTATTAAGGTAGTTTTCTTTTATATCAGGCTCATCTTTATACTTATCCCAGTCTTTAAACCTATAAGACAACTCTGGAGAATAGCTCATTGAACCAATTTCGTTAGATTTATGTATTAATGATGCTGAGAAATAAAATTTTTCAGCATCATCATTTATATAACCATCAACTGTTACATATCCCATTGGACTTATGACTACCTTTTTTTTGAATGTAATTTTCTCTATAAAATGATGGATATCTTTTTTATGTAATCTTTCTTCTATTTTTGGTTTCATTTTCTCTGCGAATTCTTCTGCTTTTTCTTGATCGCTTTTCTCTTTCACAACAGTTTCCCCCCCTGAATTATTCGATTTTTCTTTCTTATCTTGTTGGAGAATAAGAGAAATTATTAAAATAATAACGATAGTAAACAATATAAGCACAACTTTTATTGTGTTTTTCATTCGATAATCCACCTTTATTAATCTTGAGGATTTAAATCCTCTTTTTATAGATATCATTCATACTATATATTATAATAAATAAGATAAATATTACAGGAGTGACAATTTTGCCTAAAAGCCCATCTCGAAAAGAACTTTCCGCCAAAGACTATAATCTTATTTCAAACGCATCTTATAATATAGATTACTATAGAATTTCTAGTGAGATAGAAATTAGTAAAAATAAGACTATGTATGTGGTTGATTATAAAGAAACAAATAAAGGACTTAATACACTAACTATCGTTTCCGAAGAAGATTTTGATCGTTCTAATGGCGGCAAAGACCTCACCAAAATCAAAAACGCCGTCATCGCCTACCGTGGTTCTGAACCGATTGGTGCAGGCCAATATAAAGATACCATTAAAAAACATGGAAAAAAAGAGTCAGATGATCTTCTTTCTACCATTTTGACGAAGCTGCCTCCTTTTAGTCGGTCGAAGGGTTCACAGGAAGTGACGACTAAGTTGACAACAGGCACAACCGCCTATACAAATGAAATTGTTCAAGATTGGATGGTTTCGGATACAAAGTATCTGATTAAAAATATCCCATTTGAGCATGGTGCAGAGAATCAAATGGTTCAAGCGGATCGGTATGCGAAAGAAATCCATAAGAAAATGCCGAATGCGAAGATGTATGTGACAGGGCATTCGCTTGGCGGGTCAAATGCTTCCTATGTTCTTGTCAAAAATGATTTTATTCAAGGCGGGGTCACCTTTGAGAATCCGAATATTTACCCAAATCTATCGGATGGTCTACAAGCTAAAGCATTAAAAGGTGATTACCGCAGTAGATTAACAGAATATATCAATCTCAATGACGGGCTTTCTCTTTTAAATCGGCATACGACAGAAATCGGTCGAGTGAAAGTGATGTATGATGCCGCTCTCCCTGAAGGCGTCGATTACTCCGAGGACTCCTCAAAAGCCGTCCAATTCATAAAAGACCTCCTCAATCGGGCAATGAGTGTGAATCCTTCACTGGATGCGAATTTATTTCTTGAAGCCCTCGCTGGCAGCCATGGATTAGATCGTTATACCTTTTCGCCAGATGGCTCCGTTCAAACCATTGATGATATGTTGAAAAAAAATCCTTCTCTTACTACGGCCATGTTACAACAGTTGGGTCAATCTAATGTTGATCCGCATAGTGTAGTGGCGATTTTAATTAAGTCCCACGTTCTCATGAACACAGGGCGTAAATTCTCGACATATGCCGATCACCATATGCAGCAAATCATTCGCAAAATTGAGAAACTCGATGACAAAGTAGATCAATCGGTAGAACGAGTTCGTTCGAGATACAAACAAATTGTCGGTTTCGGTTCGTATGATCAGCTGACGGCTTCAGATGTAGATGCCGTGATTCGCCACTTAAAAACAGAGGGTCTTGAAAATGAGTTCTATTCGGTCAAAAAGTATGATACAGCGATTGATAGCGCTATGAATATGAAAAGGTGGATGGACTCACTATCAGATGATATGAGCGATCTTGGAAAACAATACCACGATGCAGATATAGCCCTGGCGAAGAACATGGGTATTTCTTAAGGAGTACGATAAATGGAATTTTCAAAGAAACAACCAACAGATGCAGATCGTTTTTTGCAAAGAATGACAGATACGCATACATCAAGCTCCATCTTCTCAAAAGCAAACTTTGACACGGAAGACATGACACCAGCAGAGCTGGCAGCTTTGAAAGCAAAGATCAAAGAAGAACAGAAAACAGCACTTATCAGAGCCATCCGACATCAGCTTCAAAATGAGTTTGCAGATGACCGTCAAGAAGCGGAAAAAATTTTAGATCTAATCGATGAACTTCAGATCAAAGTGTATACACATCAAAATCGCATCCAAACACATATGTCAGGTCAAGCCATTGATGCCTTAATAGAAAAAATTGAACAAAGACTCAAGTTTTACGAACTGAAAGAAGATGTTCGTTCCGCCATCAACTCGATTGGCATTTAGATGAACCTTCCATCCGATGAATCTTTTCCCCGCCTCACTCGTATATACTAAAAGAGTGATTGATTTGAAAGGAGATCTGTTTGTGGGATATATTCTGTTATTTTCGGTTGTGATCGGTCTTGTCCTGACCCTTTTGCTCACACCAATTAGGTTGATTATAAGAAAGAAAGGAACAGAACAGCAGGTGCCGTTCATGTGGATTGCTGGCCTTGCTTTACTGTTTATGATCGGTATTTTTGTTTTCTATTACATCACCAATTTAGATCGGAACCCTTCCTCCCTATGGCTGATTGGTCTTGTTGTGACAGCAGCAGGCGCCTTTTTGTCAGTTGGATTGGAGCGTAAAATCAAAGGCGTGCTGTTCCTTATTCTATTACTGCTCGGTGTTTACATGGCGACAGCTTTTCTATTCAATGCGAATGAGAAATTCGATGTCTCCAAAATGGAGCAAAAAGTAGAAATCAAAGCGTTTGAAGAGACAGAAACACCTGCGAGTGTACCGCCTCAATTTGCTCGTAATAAAATGAAGAAATCGTTCGGACAGGTTCCAAATACAAGCTACTATGAGCTTGGCAGCTTGCAAATTCAGAAGGTCAACGGTGAGTATGTTTACATCGCTCCGGTGGAATTCTCGGACTTCTTTAAATGGATTCGTGCAGGCAGCACGCCGGGTTACTTTACATTAAGCGCGACTGACTCATCTGCTAATCCAAAGTTCGTGAAGACGGAGATGGTTTATACGCCTTCCTCCTATTTCAACAAAGAAATTGAGCGGCATATCCGTCTCCAGTACCCAGATTTGATTTTCTACGGCGATACACAGCTGGAAATCAATGATGACGGCAAGCCTTATTACATTCAAACGTATGGCGATTTCATCTCTGCACGAAACGGCTTTAAAGCTTCCGGTGTGGTCGTTGTTGATGCCAAAACGGGTGCCACGAAGAAATATGCTCTAGATCAAGTACCTGCCTTTATCGACGGTGCTGTTTCACCAGAGGCGGTCAGCCTGCAAAACAGCTATTTCGGAAACTATATTCACGGGTTCTGGAACAGTATGTTTGGGAAGTCAGATGTAAAGCTGCCTTCCGATGAAGGAACGGAAGCCAATGTGAGCCCAGTGTTTGATTCAAAAGGAGATATGTATTACTTCACAGATTTCACAAGTCCGAAAGAGGGCGTTGATTCCATGCTCGGATATGCCCTCACAAATGCCCGGACAGGAAAAGCGACTTATTATACCGGAAATCTTGAAGAATCCTATATGGATTCTCAGGGCGCTCTGCAAATTATTGAGAAACGATTCATCGAGAAGAAATGGAAAGGGCGCATGCCGATTCTCTATAATTTCTATGGTGAAGCCAGCTGGCTCACACCGGTTCTCGATTCAAATGGATTCCTGCAAAACTACTTTATCGTTTCTGCAGCCAATCCAGAAATCGCTGCGTACGCTTCTACACCAAACGAAGCACTGAGAGCCTATAAAACAGCTCTGCAAAAAGGCGGCGGTACCGTTAACAGTTCCTCTAAGCAAGAAAAGAAAGAAGCAGCAGGGAAGGTCAAACGAGTCTACAAAGAAAAGACCGGTGATTATACAACCGTCACCTTCCTGCTAGACGATGGAAAAAGCTACACTATGTCATCTGAAAAAGAACCTCTCGTCATCTATTTAAAAGAGGGCGATCAGGTCACCATGAAATATACAGATACAGGTGAAATCTTCCTTCCAGTCGATGAAATTAAAATCAAAGGGTTATAAAAAAAGAAGCTTCTCCTATTGTGGAGAAGCTCCTTTTTTCTCTTTCCTTAACAATTCAACGAGCAATTCCTTATTTTTATTTCCCCCAGTCATCGGTGACTCGACATAGGAGAATTTTCGTTTGAAATCCATGCCTCTCACAGAAATAACAGCCAATTCACCGCCAATGCTGCCTCGCTGGAGGACATATTTAGATAAAACAGAAAGACCCATTCCGTGGATCACAGCTTCTTTAATGGCTTGATTGCTGCTAAAGGTCACAAAGGTTCGTGCTTTCAGTCCATTTGATTTCAGGACATGCTGTAAATATTCTCCTGTCCCTGATCCCTCTTCTCTCGTGATCCATGTTTCGTTTTGTAATTGATCAATGGTGACATCTTTTTTCTTGGCAAAAGGATGATCTAATGGCGCCACAATATACAGCTCGTCCTCTAGAAAAGTTTCTACAGAAAGCTCTTTGTCATTGGTTTGTCCTTCGATCAAACCGATATCGACATGGAATAAACGGACGTGTCCGGCGATCGCCTCTGTATTATCAATGACCACCTCAATATCAACATGCGGATAGAGCTGATGAAACTCCGCCAATATTTGCGGCAGCACATACTCACCAATTGTGAAGCTCGCCCCGATGGTCAGCTTTCCTCTTGCCAAATGATGATGCTCATAAATGTCCTGCTTCGCCTGTTCATAGAGACGAATGATTTGTTTTGATCGATGGTACAGCATATCCCCAGTTGGTGTAACGGTTAATTGCTTTGGCGAACGATTCAGCAGAACGGTCTGGAATTCCTGCTCCAAGTTCTTAATATGAAGACTAACACTCGGCTGAGAAATCCGCAGCTTTTGGGCTGCTTTTGTAAAGTTCTTCTCCTCCACCACTGTTACAAATGTCTTCAGTGCATCGTAATACATCGGTCCCTCTCCTATCAGAAATCTTAATCCAACACCTTACATATATATATCTTACTAATTCCTTTCCACCACGTAAAGAACCGCCTAAACGAAAACAATTTAATAAAAATATTTACTAATTTTTTTAAAGACTCTATACTAAGAGGAGATATTTTCTATAGGAGGTGCTGATTTGGCAGCTAAAATAAAGGACATTGCAGAAAAAGCAGGCTTATCCATTGCAACGGTATCTCGCGTACTGAACCAAGATCCCAACCTATCTGTCACCGATCAAACACGCGAAAAAGTATATGCCGCCGCAGAAGCTTTGTCCTACCAAAAGAAGACATTCAAACATTCATTAAAAAAAATCGCCTTTCTCTATTGGATGACCGAAAAGGAAGAGCTTGAAGATATTTATTTTAAATCCATTCGACTCGGCATTGAGGAACTCACCAATACTCGGAGCTTAAATGTCACCGCTTACAATCCTTCTGATGGGCTTCATTCCATTGATCCTGCTACAGAAGGGATCATCGCCATCGGCCGATTTAAAACGTCAGAGCTTGACCAATTATATGCGGTCACTCCGCACATTGTCTTTATTGATACGACACCGGATGAAGATCGTTTTGATTCTGTAAAGCCGAACCTGAAACGAATTGTTGAAAAGATCGTCGATTCTTTTATCGAAAAAGAACACTCATCCATTGGATTCATTGGCGGCACAGATCTTGATCTCAATACGAATGTGCACATTCCAGATATTCGTGAAACGACTTTCCGTGAATACATGCTTGCCCGCCATATGCTTGATGAGCGATTGGTCTATATCGGCCACCATTTCTCAGTCGATGAAGGCTATGCGCTCATGATGAAGGCGATTGATGAGCTTGGTGATGATCTGCCCACCGCTTTTTGTGTCGCTAGTGACCCTCTTGCCATTGGCTGCTTACAAGCATTAAATGAGCGCGGATTTTCTCTGCCGAATCGCGTCAGCGTTTTTAGTATCAACGATATTCATGTATCTCAATATGTGTCGCCGCCGCTCACCACGTATCATATCCATACGTCATTACTTTGTGAGACAGCGATCGATTTACTTTTAGAAAGACTTGTGGACGGCAGAACATTGCCTAAAACTGTTCTGATTGCCTCAGAGCCTGTTTTTCGAAAAAGCACCATATAATCAACTGGAAGCCCCTCCTAATATGGAGGGCTTCTTTTCTCTCTATATGAGTAAAAAATTTTACTTAATAAATTTAATAAAATATGTTTACTTTTTTTACTTAAGTTGATATTCTCACATTAAGAAAGCGTTTTCTTATCATCTGTGAAAAAA